>NZ_CAMFKT010000018.1:0-106895 GCF_945957325.1 Enterobacter sp. PL1 | reverse complement strand
TTCGCGGATTGATATTGCGCCATCCACAACTTTGGGTAAGTGGTTTGCAGGGAGATCTTAGGGCGGGTAAATGGCACGGGATGGCGCACGCAGAGCGCGTAATAATCGAATTCCAGCGCCTGAGTTTGTCGCTCCAGTTCCTGATATACCTCGGCGGCACAGGTCAATTCCTGAAACCGGAGGGAGCAATCCCGTCGCCAGGTGAAAAAGTCTAAATCCTTCATACTTACTAAATGAAGCCTCTGAACAGATAATCATTATTATGGTGAATATAAGCTAACACATAAAACTTTTTTCTAGCCACAAAATATCGGCAATAGCACAATTAACTTTACTATCGATAAGGTTTATCCGATCTGGATGGAATAAAAAAACAGAAGCCCTCGCGCAGAGGGAGAATAATTTGCTCCAGAGTCATTTTCTGGAGCAAATGCGTGCAAAAATGCTACTGCATAAGGAATTTTTCAAGGAATTGACGGGTTCGCGGCTGTTGAGGGTTAGCGAACAGGCTTTTCGCTGGCCCCTGCTCCACAATCCGTCCCTGATCCATAAAGATGGCTCTGTCAGCGACATCGCGCGCAAAGCTCATTTCATGGGTCACGATCACCATCGTACGTTTCTCCTGTGCCAGCTGGCGAATGGTGTTCAGCACCTCGCCCACCAGTTCCGGATCGAGCGCAGAGGTCGGTTCATCAAACAGGATCACGTCCGGGCGCATCGCCAGCGCGCGCGCAATCGCCACGCGCTGCTGCTGCCCGCCCGACAGGCGACGCGGATAGCTGGTCTCTTTCCCCGCCAGCCCGACTTTGGCGAGCAGTTCGCGAGCCCGCGCCGTCGCTTCTTCTTTTGGCTCACCTTTAACGATCACCGGCCCTTCGATGATGTTCTCCAGCACAGTACGATGCGGGAAAAGGTTGAAGTTCTGGAAAACAAAGCCGACATGCTGGCGCAGGCGGCGAATCAACCCTTTCTGTTGGCTGATGGATTTCCCGGTATCAATCGTGATCTCCCCGACCCGGATGGTACCGCCTTCCGGCTGTTCAAGCAGGTTAATGCTGCGCAGCAGCGTCGTCTTACCCGAACCGCTCGGTCCAATAATCGCCACCACTTCGCCCTGCTCGACCTCCAGATCGATCCCGTGGAGCACCGTTTGACCGTGGAATTTCTTCACCAGGTTTTTGACGTCAATTGCACTCATTTTGGATCACGCTCCTGGCGGTTAAGCTGGTTCTCGAAGTAGTTTTGCAGAGCAGAGAGCACTGTCGCCATCACCCAGTAAATCAGCGAGGCGGCCAGATACATGGTAAAGACCTCAAGCGTACGGGAGGTGATGAGCTGTGCCTGACGGAAAAGCTCCGGAACCTGAATCGTTGCCGCCAGGGAGGTATCTTTCACCAGGCTGATAAAGCTGTTGCTGAGCGGCGGAAGCGCCACGCGTGCCGCCTGCGGCAGGATGGCCCGGCGCAGCGTCTGCCAGGGCGTCATCCCGATACTGGCCGCCGCTTCCCACTGCCCTTTGTCAATGGAGGAGATGGCCGCACGCAGGGTTTCGGAGGTGTACGCCGCGGTATTGAGCGACAGGCCAATCATCGCCGCCGGGATCGGATCCAGCTCGATTCCGAACTGCGGTAAGCCGTAGTAGATCATAAAGAGCTGCGCAATAAGCGGCGTGCCGCGAAACACGGAGATATAAAAGCGCGCCAGCCAGCGCACCGGCAGGACAGGCGACAAGCGCATTAAGGCCAGTATAAACCCCAGTACCAGCCCAAAGAACATCCCGCCGATACTGAGCTGCAACGTAAATACCGCACCTTTCAGCAGATACGGCAGAGAATCAATAACCAGTTGAATACTTTCTTGCATTATTATTTTTCGACCTGATTTTTAGACATGAGGATGATAGGCAAACAGCGCAGGCGCTCCGCCGGTATGGACAAATAAAATCGGCCCTTCATCCTTAAAGCGTTTTTGCGCAATGCCGTCGATCAGTCCGGCCATCGCTTTGCCGGTATAGACCGGATCGAGCAGTATGCCCTCGAGGCGCGCCAGCAGTTTCACCGCTTCCATTCCCTCTTCGTTCGGCGTGCCGTAACCCGGCGCAAAATAGTCATCCCAGAGCAGAATATCGGCCTTGGCCTTCAGCTCCAGCTGCTCTGCAACCGCCTGCTGTAGCGTAACCACTTTCGGCTTCTGATCCGCCACGCTGCGGGACACCGTCACGCCAATCAGTTCGACCTCCGGAAGCAGTTGCTCCAGCCCCACCGCCAGCCCGGCATGGGTGCCCGCACTGCCGGACGCGACCACGACGGAGGAAAGACTCACCGCCCCCTCGCACTGCTGCGCGATTTCCAGCGCACTTTCCACGTACCCCAGCGCGCCCAGCGCATTCGAACCGCCGACGGGAATAACGTAGGGGCGAAAACCCTGCGCTTCCAGACGCGTCGCCAGCTCATCGAGCTGGGCGGTCGGGTCGGTCAGCGCGTCAACCATCTCAACCTGCACGTTAAACAGGTCTAACAGCAGGCGGTTACCGTTGGTGAGATAGTTTTCAGCCCGCGTGCCAATCGGGTTTTCCAGCAATGCCACGCAGTGAAGCCCAAGTTTTGCCGCCACGGCCGCCGTCTGGCGAAC
Source organism: Enterobacter sp. PL1 (assembly GCF_945957325.1). Taxonomy (NCBI): domain Bacteria; kingdom Pseudomonadati; phylum Pseudomonadota; class Gammaproteobacteria; order Enterobacterales; family Enterobacteriaceae; genus Enterobacter; species Enterobacter sp. PL1. The sequence continues at coordinate 104,264 of NZ_CAMFKT010000018.1, read as the reverse complement.
GTGGTTGGACTGGATGGCCCCGGCAGTGATGAGCGTATCCGCGCCTTCGCGCAGGGCGTCCGCCGCCAGAAACTCCAGCTTGCGCAGCTTGTTGCCCCCCATCGCCATGGGCGTCACGTCATCACGCTTAATAAAAATATCGCGCCCTAAATAATCAGAAAATCGCGGGAGATACTCCAGCGGCGTCGGCGCGCCGATGAACTCCAGGCGGGGAAAGCGCGTTAAATTCTGTAGTGACATGGATGCTCCGGTAACTCAGACAAAATGTGATATTTTTCATTATGCACGCAGACGCGTAAGAAATAAAAAAGGCGCTTTTAAAAGCGCCTTTTTTTACGTCAGAAACTTATTTCGTGACGTCTGCCCCGAACCACTTCTCGGAAAGCGCCTTCAGGCTACCGTCTTTTTGCATGTCAGCAATCGCGGAATCAATCGCTTTCACCAGGTCTTCGTTACCTTTACGAACGGCCACGCCGGATTCCTGACGAGAGAACGCATCACCCGCTACCGCCAGGGTATTGTTGGTTTTCTTCACCAGATCCAGTGCTGCCAGGCGATCAACCAGAATGGCGTCGGTGCGGCCCACGCGCAGATCCTGGTATTTCGTCGGGTCATCATCATAGGTGCGGATATCCACGCCCTGAACGTTCTGGCGCAGCCACTCTTCGTAGTTGGTTCCCAGACCGACACCGACTTTCTTCCCTTTCAGGTCCGCAGCCGTTTTGATGGTGCCTTCGTTGCCTTTCTTCACCAGCGCCTGAATACCGGACACGGTATACGGGGTGGAGAAGTCATACTTCTTCTTACGCTCGTCAGAGATGGTGACCTGGTTGATGACCACGTCAATGCGTTTCGAATCCAGCGACGCCAGCATACCGTCCCATTTGGTCGGTTTCAGGGACGCTTTCACGCCGAGGTGTTTCGCCAGCTCTTCAGCAAACTCCACTTCAAAACCGGTCAGCTTGCCGTCATCGCCCTGGAAGCTGAACGGAGGATAGGTTCCTTCCAGCCCGACCAGCAGCGTACCGCGCTCTTTTACTTTATTCAGCAGGTTTTCTGCGGCGAACGTTTTCACGCTCATGCCCGCAACCAGCGCAACGGCCATAACACCCATCAGCGCCTGACGACCCAGAAGTGCAAATTTCATAAATACCCCGATATAGTGGAATTTTTACGTAGTGTAGAGAAATCGCCTGCAACGTCAAAGGCGACTGCGCTACATCTTATTCTTTTTTAATATATATCAGAAGTTGTTCCGGCGTGGGCTTTCTGCTTTATGGCACCCGGCATTTGTACCTTATATTGTGCGTACTTGCGCAGCGCAATCCGGTAGTTGTTGGTGCTGGTCGCAGGCAACCACGGCTCCAGGTTCTCGTCGAGATAACCGGTTTTGAGCAGATCGCGGGAAATGTTGTTCACGGTCAGATGTTGCCCGAGGCGGCGCAGGCGAACCACGTATTCGCGAACGGTGCCGTGGCTCATCTCCGTTTGTTCAAACAGGAACTGCTTGAAGCCGATAATGTCGAAGAAGTCGCTTTGCTCTTTGCAGTGGAGATCGCCACAGAAACGGCAAAGCGCCACCCACTCTTTTTGCTCTTCGAGCCATGCTGCTTCGTCCATCAACGTGTCGAGGCGAGAAATCGCGATCTTATTGACGATTTCGCCGCGGCGAACCAGCGTGATACGATCGAGTAGCTTGTTACAGTGGGCGCAATGCGTCTGGCTGTGTTTAAAGTCTTTCAGGTAGCGGCTTAAAGGCCGTCTTTTAGATTGCTGCACCGTCATGATAACTCCTGGTTGTCAATACGTTGTGCGGCATTTTTAAGGTGAATCAATCACCTATAACTTACCCAGCTTGGTTCGTAAGCGTTTAATGGCCTGGCTGTGCAGCTGGCTCACCCGCGACTCTCCCACCTCCAGAACAGCGCCAATCTCTTTGAGGTTAAGCTCTTCCTGGTAATAAAGGGTCAATACCAGCTGTTCGCGTTCAGGCAGAGCTTCAATAGCTTCCATGACGCGCTGGCGTAAATTCCCTTCCATTAAATGGTGTAACGGGTTTTCCTGCTGGTGCTCATCCGTCACCAGCTCGATGCTATCGCCATGCTCTTCTCGCCACTCGTCATAAGAGAAGAGTTGGCTATTATTGGTATCGAGCAACATCTGACGATACTCTTCAACAGCAATGCCAAGACGATCCGCCACTTCGGTTTCCGTTGCGTTGCGTCCCAGTTCCTGTTCCAGCTGCCCCATCGCATGCGCCACTTCGCGTGCGTTGCGGCGAACACTGCGCGGCACCCAGTCACGGCTGCGCAGCTCATCCAGCATCGCACCACGAATACGCTGAACTGCGTAAGTCGTAAATGCCGTTCCTTGCAGAGCGTCGTATCGGTCAACTGCATTCAATAACCCGATACCGCCCGCCTGTAGCAGATCGTCGAGTTCCACGCTCGCCGGCAAGCGCACCTGGAGGCGCAATGCTTCGTGACGCACCAGCGGGACATAACGCTGCCACAGCGAGTGTTTATCCATTACACCTTCAGCGGTATAGAGTGAATTCACGATAAACAGCCCTGCGTTAGTTGAGTTATCGGCATGATTATCCGATTCTGGAGGGGTTTTAATCGGGAGAATAGTGGGTGAAATGGGGGGTTATTTCTGCCTTACTCTTTCCCTGGACCAAATTAAAGGGGTTGGGACGGACCTGACATTCTACTTTTTCGCATCATCATGAGCGTATCCTGTTCTGCAGAAAAAATGATAAAGCCATGTTTTGAATACAATCTAATAGCCTTTTCTCTGATGCTAAGCACTTCAAGGGTGATGTGTTCAACACCCGCCTCTTCAAGATAGCGAATACTGTTTCGCAACAATTGATTCCCGATGCCACATGATTGCCAACCGGGTAGTACAGAGACGTTAGTAATAAATCCGGTCCGATTTTCCTTATTCAGATATGCCGCGACAAGACCAATCAACTGGTTATCGCTCCACGCTTCAAAGGTGCAGCCATATTTTTTAATTTTAGACGCATAGTTTTCAATATTAACCTGCTTCATGAGATGATCGACAAAATCAGATTCGCCAACGCGAAGATGCCCTGCAATTTGTATGGCAGTGGCGGTGTTAACGCGTAATATCATCGCATACTCCTTAACCACTCATAGCCCAGCGATGCTGACAAAAATTGATTACCTCATTTTTACTATTAAACATCAGGACATCAATAATTGAGAGCCAGGGGACAAACTCAGCGCCAAACTGCCGATAACAAACGTATTCTGGTTGGATAAACTGTAAATTGATATCCTGCCGCTGGAAGCTTTCACTATCATAAAGTTCGCGACCGCCAGGCAAGTTGATATAAGTATGCGCCCCCAGAGTAGAGCAAATGGACAATATTTTGTCCTGAGCACGCAATTTATGATCAATGGCAACATCAGACGAGAGCATAATTTCACACTCCAGAGATAGCATCTGACGCAATATCATCAGAGAGTGACATATATAGGCTGACAAATTCTCATGAGAACAATTGATGATCTCTTCAACAACCGGAAATATCGAATGAAAGTAAGGCGCATTACGGTAGGCATCAATAAATTGATTGAGCAAATTCTCACGAATAAAATTATCTGACAAGTGACGATCGTTGATAGCGAGAAAGCGGGAATCCTTCGCTAATGGAAGAGTAATAACGCCAGGTTGGTTGTGTTGCAAAATACGATTGCGATTGATCCAGCCTTGCCTGACGTACTGCACATTGTCAAACAGAACAAAGCGGTCAACCGCTGACATCAGTTGAAAGTAACCAATATAGGGCAGAAAGTAAGGTTGCATTACTGCGATTTTCACAACTGCTAATCCTTATTTATGACTCACTATGTGCGACGCATTGTGGATTTTTATAAAGCGAAAACGTGTTTCTAATAATTTCCACAATCTGGATCTGTTTTTCATATGTCAGGCCGGGATAGATAGGCAGACAGAGAATGCCTCGCGAAATCAACCACGCTACAGGAAGATGTCGGGCATCAGCTGTAGCAAACTGACGATACATCTGAAACTCACTGATCAGAGGATAGAAATAACGTCGTGCAAAAATATTCTGCTGTCGTAAGGTGCTATAAATTTCATCGCGCGCGCTTATAATGCTAGCATCAAAGAGGACCGGGAAATAGGCGAAATTCCATTCAATCGAGTTAGCTGGGGTTATATAGCGAAGTTCCGGCAGCCATTCATCAAGCAGCTGTACATACTTCAGATAGATCGCTTTGCGTTCTGCAAGAGCCGCGTCAATATGCTGCAACTGGAGCAAGCCCATTGCCGCCTGGATCTCATTCATTTTGCCATTGATACCTGGGGCCATGATGGTGACCTCATCGGCAAAACCAAAGTTTTTCAGATAGTCAATTCTCTGTTTGGTTTTACTGTCATGACAAATAATCGCACCACCTTCGAAGGTATTAAATACTTTGGTGGCATGGAAACTCACGACCGAAAGATCGCCATAGTTCAGGACACTGGTATTATTCTCTTTTACGCCAAAACAATGGGCAGCATCGTAAATAACCTTGAGTCCATACGTATCGGCAATCTGTTGAATACGTACGGTATCACAAGGAATACCATAACAATGTACCGGTAATATTGCTGACGTTTGCGGCGTGATAAGTGATTCAATTTTCTCAGGGTCAATATTGAACGTATCGGGATCAATATCCGCAAAAACCGGAGTTAGTCCATTCCAGAGCAAACTATGAGAAGTTGCAACAAAGGAATACGGGGTGGTGATCACCTCGCCACGGATCCGCAAAGTCTGCATAGCCGTCAGCAGAGCAAGCGTACCATTCGAGAATAAACTCACGTACTTTACGCCAAGATAACGCGCTAGCGCCTGTTCAAGCTGTTGGTGAAACTCGCCGCCGTTTGTCAGGATCCGGTTTTGCCAAATTTTTTCCAGATAAGGAATAAACTCCTCGAGGGGAGGCAAAAGCGGGCTGGTAACATAGACGTTATCACTCATATGAAAACCTGTGGACTAAGGGGTGGTGTCCTATCATAGCGATGAGCACACAGTTGCTATCGGTAAAACAAGACACCTTTCAGGACTCAATTACCCAAACGGCTCAGCTTTCCGGGTAAAAAACGCCCCGGAAAGCACCCTTTGTTACATAAACAGCCCGCGGATAACCTCAGGGATGGACTCCCGATCGTAAATGAAGGTGCTAATCTCCCGCTGACTAACCACGTATCTGTCGGCATTAACGATTTCGTTCTGCCAGACCTGAGGGTCAGCTTTAAGGCGCCGGAAGGGGAGATTGTTGTGCAATGAAGGGACATCGCTAGCCAAGATCGCTATCCCACAGGCTGCGAGCTGAACCGCCTGATAGTCATCTTTAAAACGGTTGTGGTCGCAGTTCAGCCTGAAAATAATTGCTATGTCGGCTCGCAACTGATGCAGCTGTTCAGGTGACATCCGTTCCTCTTGCCAGCGAACCGTTTCTGCGACCATCGGTAGCCACGCCGCGGGCCAGGCCCCCAAAATGATCCAATCCACCCTGGCGTGCGTGGCGGCGATAACCCGGCTAATAAATTCTCGCTCTTTTACGGATAATGCTTCCGGTATACACAAAACGCGTCTGCGTTCGGCCGACGTCGGCCTCGACTGTGCCACCCATTCACACCCTAGCAACACCGGCAGACACGACACCGGCCTTTTTCGTTTGCTTAACTGGGCTGCACGCTTTGCAGACCATGTAAGCCACCGCGTCACCACGTTTACCTGATCCCGATCGTTATTGTCTGACCCGGCTGAATCCGCCAGCGCATAAATTCGCAAAGGGATAATCCGGCTCACGGCCGCAAGACGTGCTGAAAGAGCCTTATCCGGGGCATGGGTTAGAACCACAATTTTCGGTACGAGACGCAATATTTCTGGCACGGTAAGGTCGGAAGAATCACGTATCAGGCAGATCGCGTTATCTGTCGACAGATTCTGCAGCAAGTCGGCTATACGTTTCGAGTATTCGCAGTCCTCACCATTTTTCAGCAACAGAACCTTCGCGAGCGTCAAGGAGAGATTGTCAGACACGTTGGTCGTAAGAGGTCCATGGCGGAACAATGGACGTTGTAGACTGAGATAGCGGTTATAGGCCGGATCGTCAGTGAAAACCTCCAGCATCTCAGCGAGTAATGTCTGGCGCTGCGAATTCTCACTGACGCACACCGTTTCAAGAAGCTGTGTATTGTCCGATACCACAACACTGAACGGCGACCAGACGGCAAGATAACCAGCCCGTTTCAACTTTAGAGGCAGAATAATATCATTGACGTGCTGGTCGTCATATTCAACCGACAGCCCACCGACCCGTTGCCATGCTTCGCGCTTGACCAGCAGGCAGTTGCTGCTCAGGATGGAATAGTTTTGCTCGCACTGGTAGCGTGACAGCTCGCCTTCTGTTTGCCAGGGTTCCCCTTGACCAACATGCCCAACCCAACCATCGGCCCCAGCGATCATTCCCGCACTCAGCAACCGTTGGTCGGCGGTGATAAATTTTGGTCCTGCGCTTCCTACTTCAGGGCGAATTACATGACTAAGCAATGTCGTCAGCCAGTTTTTCAGTACAAAAAGCGTTTGGAGATCCAGAAGTAAAATAAAATCACCAGCCACATTTTGCGCCAGGAGGTTCATACGACTTGCGTAATTTTGCTCAGCGCCACAGACGATCGCCGTTAGTGGCATCACCTCCTGCATCTGCTTGATGAGATCAATCATTTCTGCACTGGTATTTTCGACAACCGCCAGCAGAATCTCTTTGTTCTGCCACTCGGTATTACTTATGAGACTCTCAACGCAGCGGATCAGTCGCGTCGGATCGTCACCCGCATCAAGCAGAATGCTGACTTTTTCACGTTCTGGCTGTGGATAGCTAATACGCCATGTCAGATTTTTTTGCTGTACGGCGCGGGCCTGAGAAAATCCACGATGCTGCAGATAACGCTGGAGAATCTGTGCTTCTTCGAGCGTAGACGGGAAATCAAATACTGAGGCAGGCACCAGGGTAATAATATCCGTAATATGCCCAATACAGCCCGTTCCCCATTGCAGCAAGTAATCGATCAACGCGTCAAATTCGAAAGACTGACTGAATTCAGGGTTAAATTTTCCCGTGGCTAGCCAGCTCTCGCGCCGGAACCAGACGCGTCGTAAATAGCGGTGAGGCGCAGCGAGGAATAGATCGAGATTGAAATCCGGTTTCCGTACCGGAGTGATTTCACCATCATCAGCGCGCACTGCCTCATCCGTATAAATGGCCTGACATTCCCCGGCCTTCGTGAGCATATTACGCATCAACCCAATACTTGCCGCAGTATATTCAACACCCGCGTCGATGCAATGCAGCCAGTCGAAGTCCTCAGTTTCAGCCAGTTGCCTGACAGCACTAACCCAGCTATCTACCGTAACCGCGCGAATATCCATAGTCGTAGCGTGATACCCAGGTTCTGGCGCAACAAGAAGAATCGTGCGTGAATCAACACCCTGACGGGTAAGTGAGGCGACGGATGCTTCGATAGCGCTCACCTGCGCATTCAGGCAAAGAATAACGTGTAGCAGACGAGTTTCTGCTGTAACCGTAGTCGGCAGAGTACGGTGAGAAATCCAGTGGCTGAATGAGTTGCGCTCCTTTACCTCATCGTGCTGCTGCGCTTTTGCTTGGGTTAGAAACAGGAAGTGCTCAAACTGGGTTTCCAGAAGTCGCCTTTTGGCCAGAACAACGTCGCGGACAATCGGTAGACCTTCCCGAATGACGTCCAGTGCTTCCGGAGAATCGGAGTAACCGAAACCGGCACCACCAATATCCTGTAACGATTGCTCGTTCAACGCATAATGCTCATAGCCTGGAACAGACAGCGAAACGACCGGGCAGCCACATAGCATGGCTAGCAGGCAGGTGCCTGACGACTCATAGGTGTAAAGCACCCGCCCGCGTTTCAGAAGCATCGCCAGTTCGCGTAATGACAAAGGGTTGCGCATTGACAAAATAGTGATGTTTTCTGGTAACCCAGATAAATCAAGCGCAGATTCAGGGATTCTGTTCAGGTAGAGAAAGTCTTTATCTTTAATTGGCTGGTCATCCTGAAAGAGTGAGAGGTCATAACATTCAATCCCCAGAATATTCGGATCGGGTTCTTTATCTGCAAACTCAGGGCGATACCAGAAAAAGAGATCGTCGGCACCGGCATCAATGGCATTTTGCATGATGACCCCTTCCCTGTTTAGCATGTAGCGGACGGTTACCGGCGCAGAAAAAGGATTTCCCGTAGTGACCTCCGGGTAAACAGCAATCCATGACCTGCCGCTGGAGATGACCTGTTCATAGGCTTCTTCCGTGAGCGCTGGCGCATTCCATTCGGGGTTGACGGTACAGCCAACCATCCAGGCGCGACCACCACGCTCATTGATCATATGGCATAAGCGGTGAAGCACCTGAATGCCCAACGACGATTCACGGTAGTCCGGTGCGGCAATCAGGTAGGGAGAATGAAGATCTATATGCATAGTCATTGTGCCAACCAACCTTGTTGCCAGTCATTGAGTCCATTTTCGCGCAGATACCAGTTGCGCTGTACGGCATTTCGTAATTCATCCCCCTGGCGGCTCCGGTAATCCGCGTCATTGAGGTAGGACTGAATGGCTTTCATCCAGTCTTTAAAACGGTTTTCAACTAGGGTCACCGGTAGTCCACAACGGTACGGAGCAATATCCGTGGCAACGATCGGTACTCCACAGGTACCAATTTCCAGCAGCCGTAAATTACTCTTGCATTCATTGAACTGATTGATTTCTAGAGGAACCAGTGCCAGATCGAGATTCAGATTGGCCAGCTTTTCAGGGTACATTTCGAAAGGAACGCCAGGGTGAAACTCACAATGGACATTACGCGGCTTCATTCCCATAAACACCCATTCAACGTCATTCTCCAGCGCCTTAATCAGAGGTAGCAGTATTTGGAGATCCCCTGCATGGGTACTCCCCCCCGCCCAACCAACGCGTAATTTTTTACCTACCCCCCGCTGACTCAGCAAATGCCCCCACTGGTCGGGAGCAAGGCGGTTCTGCGCAATGCGGATATCATGATGGAAACGGCTATAGGCTTCAGCAAGCGGCGCCGTTGAGACTACAATTCTGTCTGCGCTTTCGAGTATTTTGCGGAAGCTCTTGACCATGTGTTGCGGGTAGTTTTCACGATTACCATTTTTCAACGGCACGTTAAGTAAGTAATCATCGTACTCAATGATAACTTTGGCATTACAGACCTCACGCAGTTGCTGAATAATGTTCGGGAAACGGCTCCCGGTGAGTGACTCAAGTAAAATCACATCTGGCTGAAGTTGCGCGGCTTCCATGACTGAAGGAATGCTGTTCACCATACCGCCCTCCAGCATATGATGACGCTCCAATGCTTTAAACGGCTGCATAACCCGGTGATGCCCGCAGCCATTCCAGTCAACATGATGCGCCAGCACAACTGGTACAGGACGTCCCGGAAGAGGGGCATGCAGACGCGCACTGTTTTCACTCAGGGTGAAAAGCGCGCCGGATTTTTGCATGAGCGGATGATATGAAGGATCTATGAGCAGCTCGGCCTTCCACTCGTTACGCAACTGTGCGTAGTGTTCCAGCATCGGTCGTTCGGGAACCTGGTATTTATTGGCCAGAAGGCGTGTCGCTCCGCCCATATGTTGAACGCGCGAATAGGGTGTCCAGACGTTTAAATAGCCCTGCTTTTGCAGCCTTATTCCAAGATCAACATCGGCAAAATAGACGGGATAACGTTCTTGCGTAAATCCATTAAGCGCGAAAAACACATCTTTTCGCAGCATCATACAAGAACCACTCACTGCCGTTACGTTATGCGGGGCGTAAAGATAGTCGTGAAAACCTGAGTCAGCCCCTCCCGCTCCGGCAAAAGCAACCTCCACACCGTTTTGAACGCCAGTCAGGTAGCCACCATGCTGGATCCGACCATCCTTAAACTCTAGGCGAGCCCCTACCACGCCCACCTCTGGGCGTAATGCGTGTTCCAGTAACGCTTCCAGCCACGCGCCATCAATGATTTCACAATCATTATCAAGGAAAACGAGAACATCTCCCCTCGCCTGCTGCGCGGCGGCGTTGCCCATTTCAGCAAAATTGAATGGCTCGTCATAACGCAATATCCGTACCTGCTCCAGCCCAAGACTCGCTAAATCGCTCAGGAACTGACAGGCATCGCCCTCTACTGACTGGTTATCAACAATCATCAGTTCATAGCGAGCGTAGCGGGTCTTTTCCATCAGACTTTCAATGCAGTTCTTTAGTAAAGCAAATCGATCGCGCGTGGGGATAATAATAGAGACCATCGGCTGGGCATCCCAGTGATAGCGAAGGCGCGGTAGAGCTTTAACGGCTCCCGGCTCATAGGAGGCAGAAATACCAAGTCGCGTAAGGTGGGCCAGTACGCCGTTCCGATGCTGCTCCATAAGACCTGGCTGCTCAGTCCAGCGTTGCGCAGGTTCAGAATTGCAGAGCAGCACTTCAGGCACATGCGTTAAGACACGGGTACCCTGCAGCTCGACCAGACGCCAGAGCAAATCGATAAAAGGCGTATAAGCAAAGAGAGGGTTCAGCCCACCAGCGGCCTTTGCCGCATGGCAATCAATTAGCAGCGCCTGTCCAATATAAGGCTTACTGCGCAGGAGATCGATATTAACTCCGGGGCGCAAGGTAACAATCGGTTCATCGTTTTCGGCAACCGTCATTTCATCACAATAGGCGACACTTGCCTCCGGGTAATGAATTCGGTGCTCAGCGAATCGCAGCAGCGCGTCATCTAAAAGAGTGTAGCCCGCAGGGAGCATTAGCAACGCCTGAGCAGGGCTGTTTTCCAGTAACGCATTAATATCGGAAATAGAATACGCCACCTCTATAGAGATAGGCACTAGCGATTGAGCGAGCGCCGATGCATGGGTAATCTGGTACTCTTCAGTCGTTTTATTCTGCGCGAGGATAACAACACCAAGTCTGGCTCTGTCCGGAAAGGCATCAGCACAGGCACGTAAAGCCTCGCGACGCGCGCTCGTGATATTTCGATCCTTTATCCAGCGAGTAATAGAGTAGTTTTCGCTCTGCTGGAGCAACAGCGCTTTGCTGTGAAATGCCAGCGCATAGCGATCTTTTTCAGAAAGCGTATAAGGCCTTTGCGACACAGGAAAATCTAGCACAGTGAGAATATTCTGCTCAAGGCTCCAGCGTGATACGAACGTCTGATGATTTTTATGCACCCATTTTATGGCATCTTCATAGCCGTCGGTCAGCAGTTGAATCCACTCGTCTGCCCCCGGGCAAAAACGCAAATTTACCCCGGAGAAATAGTTAGCTTCATAGTACGCAAGATTTGTATCGCTCAAATACCCTTCAACGTAGTTCCCGTGCGCTAAAAAGACCGGTACACCGAGAACAAGTGCTTTTGGAACATACTGTTCATCCGTGATAATAACGTCATAACCCGCGAGCCACTCTGGTTCAATACGCCCGGATTGAGCACTTAAATCGAGCCATTCAATGTATAGCTGCGACTGGGCTGCGCGCTGCTGAACTTCATACATTTCAGCGGACATTTTATCCGCGATATAGAGAATTCGGCGCAACTCTTGCGCCTCACGATCAGCATAATCTTCGCAGTAAGCGTCCGGCACGAGCCAAGGCATCAGGTGTAGCTTGTCTTCCTCGATCCCCGTCTGTAGCAGGATAGTCTGCGTAAACGCCGACAGGCCAAGCACTCGTGTTGCCAGAGCATTCTCCAGCTCGGCGCCCCATGGAATATAAAGATCATTGTAATCACTATAATGACGGAAGATAAAAGAGCCCGCCGTTTTCTGCTCATACAGAGCAGTAAGCAGTTTCTCGCAAAAAAAGCCTTTAACGACCCATATAACGTCATAGCGTGCGGCCAGTTCTCCCGCATTCTCTGTAACAATCGTCAGGTCTCCAGTTGCCTGCAGTCTGGCCATTTCTGGCTGAAGACGCTTCCCAATAAAGGAGGTACATAGAATCACATGCCATTCCCGTCTTAGCAGGGCATCAGCTATGTCGAGCACTTCCGTGCACGAAGCAGACCATGCGTCCAGTTTGTCTACACTTATCAGAATTTCAGGCATTTTTTATCCTCAGCGCCGCCACAAGGACGCCTACAGTTCTATTTTCAGTAATGCAATATTGTGAGGGAAAGAAGAAGGTTTAAGAGAAAAAATAGCTTGGATAATTGGGCTTAAATCTGGCGATTGGGAAATAAAAAAGGCATCCGAAGATGCCTTTTTGGCGTTATCAGAATTAACGCAACAGGGACAGCATGGTCTGTGGAACCTGGTTGGCCTGCGCCAGTACAGAAGAGCCAGCCTGCTGCAGGATCTGTGCGCGGGACATGTTGGACACTTCAGTCGCGTAGTCGGAATCCTGAATACGGCTGCGGGCAGCGGACAGGTTGTTCACGGTGTTGTTCAGGTTGGTGATGGTGGACTCGAAACGGTTCTGAGAGGCACCCAGCAGGCTGCGCTGGTTGTCTACAGATTTGATTGCCGCATCGATGTCTGCCAGCGGGTTACCATCGGTAGTACCACCGGAAGTCACGGTACCGCTCAGAACGTCGAAACCTTCTGCAGCAGTAGAACGTGCATTACCATTGATAGTCTGACCAGTGGTAACAGAGGTTGCGCCGGAGGCGTTGAACAGGTTATAGGAGTTAGAGCTGCTCAGGCTAATAGAAATGGTTTCTTGATCCTTAGAACCTACCTGGAAGCTGTAGCTGCTGGAGCCAGTGCCAGTGTTCAGCACTTTAATACCATTGAAGTCAGTCTGAGTCGTCACGCGGTTTACTTCTTCCATACGCTGGTTAACTTCAGCCTGGATGGAATCGATGTCGGAAGCAGAGTTAGAGCTGTTCTGCGCCTGAACGGTCAGATCACGGATACGCTGCAAGTTGTTGTTGATTTCGCTCAGTGCGCCTTCTGCCGTCTGCGCCAGAGAGATACCGTCGTTGGCGTTACGTGCAGCAACGGTCAGACCGTTGATGTTAGAAGTGAAACGGTTAGCGATCGCCTGACCAGCAGCATCGTCTTTTGCGCTGTTGATGCGCAGACCGGAGGACAGACGCTCAATCGCGGTGCCCAGAGAAGACTGAGATTTGCTCAGGTTGTTCTGAGTCATCAGCGACAGAGTGTTAGTATTAATCACTGCCATGATAAGTATCCTTTAATTGATTATGAGTTCCGGCTAGCTGCCAGGGGCTTCATCGCCTTCATAAAGGTTATCGACAGGGCATTTACAAACTTTAGATCTTTTGATCTTTTTTTCTTTTCTTATTTCATCTTGATTTTAAAAGAAAAAAAGCGCCGACATGCGGCGCTTTTTGTCTGTCATAACGGCGATTAACGCAGCAGGGACAGCATGGTCTGTGGAACCTGGTTGGCCTGCGCCAGTACGGAAGATCCAGCCTGCTGCAGGATCTGTGCGCGGGACATGTTGGACACTTCAGTCGCGTAGTCGGAATCCTGAATACGGCTGCGGGCAGCGGACAGGTTGTTCACGGTGTTATTTAGGTTGGTGATGGTGGACTCGAAACGGTTCTGAGAGGCACCCAGCAGGCTGCGCTGGTTGTCTACAGATTTGATTGCCTTATCGATGTCTGCCAGTGGGGTAGAACCTGCTGCGGTACCACCTGTACCACCGGTTACCGCACCGTGCAGAACGTCAAAACCTTCTGCTGCAGTCGTACGTTGGTTGCCGTTAACAACATCACCAGAAGTCATCGCTTTGGTGTTCAGCGTCGCGCCGGTGTTGCCAGCAGCTGCCAGGTTGAAGCTATCGCTAGAACTCAGAGTGATACCGATAGTTTCATTATCTTTAGAGCCAACCTGGAAGTTGTAGGTGCTTGAACCTGTACCGGTATCCAGAACTTTGATACCGTTGAAATCGGTCTGCTTGGTCACACGGTTCACTTCTTCCATACGCTGGTTAACTTCAGCCTGGATGGAGTCGATGTCGGAAGCAGAGTTAGAGCTGTTCTGTGCCTGAACGGTCAGATCACGGATACGCTGCAGGTTGTTGTTGATTTCGCTCAGTGCGCCTTCTGCCGTCTGCGCCAGAGAGATACCGTCGTTGGCGTTACGTGCAGCAACGGTCAGACCGTTGATGTTAGAGGTGAAACGGTTAGCAATCGCCTGACCAGCAGCGTCGTCTTTCGCGCTGTTGATGCGCAGACCGGAGGACAGACGCTCGATCGCGGTGCCCAGAGAAGACTGAGATTTGCTCAGGTTGTTCTGAGTCATCAGAGACAGGGTGTTAGTATTAATAACAGCCATGATGTATTCCTTTGAAAAAGTTATCAGATTTAGGCATCTGCCTACGGCTTTCTCACCGTCAATGAGGTTATCGACCGCCCTTTCTCAAGCTTTAGGAAAAAAAATCATTTTTTTAAACCTGTAAACTGCCCGAATTTCTCCCTCTTTATTTACGCATTGTTTTTTTTAAATAACGCTAATCTTTTTCTCGTTTCTGCCGATAGACCATCCAGCGATTGTCTCAATAAAGGATGAAAAAATGGCAAGTATTAGTTCACTCGGCGCAGGTACTTCACTGGACCTCAATACGTTGTATGACAATTTACAGACAGCTGAGCAAACCAAGCTAAAGCCTATCACTACCCAGCAAACGTCATATAAAGCCAAGCTGACAGCATGGGGGGTGGTGCAGACAGCACTCACTAAATTACAGACTGCTTCAGATGCATTAAAAAATACCTCTGCTATTGCACAATCAAAGGTTTCCAGCACTAACACAGCGTTTAGTGCGACGCTTGCCAGCAGCGCAGCTGCAGGATCTTATTCCGTTGAAGTAACGCAACTGGCGGCAGCGCAGTCTCTGTTGAGCCCTAAAGTCGGCAGCAAGGATACAGAACTCGGCGACAGCAGCATGAGCACGCGCACCCTCACAATCACTCAGCCGGGGCAGAAAGATCCGTTAACAATCACCCTGGCGAGCGATAAGACAAGCCTTGCCGATGTGCGTGACGCTATTAACGCCAAGCAGGGAAGCGTAAGCGCCAGCATCATCAAAGCGGATGACAACAGTTATTACTTAGCGCTGACTTCCCGTGATACCGGTACAGCAAACGAGATGACCATTACGACGGATGATAGTCAACTGGCACAATACGTCAGCTACAATCCATCCAGCGCCACCAATGTGATGAGTGAACAGGTTCCAGCTGCCGACGCTAAAGTCAATATCAACGGTATCGAGATCGTTCGTAGCAGTAATGCCATCACGGATGCACCAGAGGGCGTTACCCTAAACCTGACGAAGACCAATAAAGGCAGCCCGGAGACATTGTCAATTGTCAAAGACAACCAGCCAATGACCGATGCCATTCAGGCTTTTGTGGATGCGTATAACTCTCTGCAGACCACCATTGCCAATCAGACGAAATATACGGCGGTCGATCAGGGAAGCACCAACCAGGACAGCAGCAATGGCGATCTGTTGGGCGACGGAACGCTACGTAATATTCAGACCCGCCTGCGCTCGATGATTTCGGCTAGTCAGGGCTCAGGCGATCTGGCCACCTTATCGCAGATTGGGATTACGCAGGATATCACCGGTAAGCTGACGGTGGACAGTACCAAGCTCAACAAGGCACTGAACGAAAAATCGGCCGACGTCGTCGCATTCCTGTCCGGCGATGGAAAAACCACCGGTTTTGCCACCCAGACCAGCAGTCTGCTGAAAGACATGCTCGGAACTGATGGTTCCGTACAGAATGCCACCGCGGGCATCAACAAGACGCTGAAAAAACTGTCGGACGAATACGATCGCGTAAACGCGCAGATCACTGCCACCATGGCACGTTATAAAACGCAATTTACCAGTCTGAGCCAGCTTGTCTCAAAGATGGATCAGACCGGAAGCTATCTGACCCAACAGTTCAACGCCATGAACCGTTAATAAATGATGAATTGAGGTTTTACCATGTATACAAAATCGGGAATTCAGGCATATGCTCAGGTCGGCGTTGAATCGGCCGTTCTGAGTGCCAGCCCACATCAACTGGTTGTGCTTCTTTTTGATGGCGCATTAAGCGCCATGAAGAAAGCCATCATTTTGATTGAACAAGGTGATATTCCCGGTAAAGGGCAGGCCATAAGTAAAGCAATCAATATCATCAGCAACGGTTTGCAGTCAGGTCTAAACCATGAGGTCGGTGGCGACCTGGCGGCAAATCTCGATAGTCTTTATGACTATATGACCAGGCGTCTTTTACAGGCTAATCTTCATAACGACATCAATGCCATTAATGAAGTAGTGGAGTTACTCAATAACATTGCTGATGCCTGGAAAGAGATAGGCCCTCATTCTCAAAACATGCGGGACAATTACTAATGGACGTCCATCTCAGCTTGCTCCAACATTATCAGCAGTTATTAACAACCAGTAACATTATGCTTGTTCTCACCCAGGCGGGGCGCTGGGATGAGCTTATCGCTTACGAAGTTGACTACCTGACATCAGTTGAAAAACTGACTATGTTCCAGGATGCCAGCGAAATTCCGCCTCATATTCAGGCTCAAATACGCCCTATTCTGAAAAAAATACTCGATAATGAAATCGAGTTGAAAACCTTGCTGCACCAGCGTATGGAAGAGCTGAAAGCATTAGTTGGACAGACGTCGAGACAACATAATCTGAACTCAACATATGGACGTTTATCAGGAAATGTTCTCTTTCCATCAGATCTCTAGTCTGAATATGGTATTTTGCGGATGAATAAAATTTTGTTATTTCATCCGCGTTTTATTCTCATTTCACCCATACTCACTGTGTTCTCAATATGGAGCACGGACGATGAAAAACCCCACCCTGTTACAATGTTTTCACTGGTACTACCCTGCTGGCGGTGAATTGTGGCGAGAGGTCACGGCGCTAGCCCCCAATCTTAACGAAATCGGCATTAACATGATCTGGCTCCCGCCCGCCTATAAAGGCGCGTCAGGCGGGTATTCTGTCGGCTATGACTCCTATGACCTGTTCGATCTGGGCGAGTTTGACCAGAAAGGCAGTATCGCCACGAAATACGGTGACAAAGCGCAACTGCTGGAAGCCATCGACGCCCTCAAGCGCAACGACATTGCCGTACTGCTGGACGTGGTGGTGAACCACAAAATGGGTGCCGATGAAAAAGAGCCCGTCCGCGTTCAGCGCGTGAACGAGCAGGATCGCACGCAGATCGACGATGAGGTCATCGAGTGTGAAGCCTGGACCCGCTATACCTTCCCTGCCCGCGCCGGGCAATATTCGCAGTTTATCTGGGACTACAAATGCTTCAGCGGCGTCGACCACATTGAAAACCCCGATGAAGACGGCATTTTTAAAATCGTCAACGACTACACCGGCGAAGGCTGGAACGATCAGGTTGATGATGAGATGGGTAACTTCGACTATCTGATGGGCGAAAATATCGACTTTCGCAATCACGCCGTCACCGAGGAGATCAAATACTGGGCCCGCTGGGTCATGGAACAGACGCGCTGCGACGGTTTTCGCCTGGACGCCGTCAAGCATATTCCCGCCTGGTTCTACAAAGAGTGGATTGACCACGTCCAGGAGGTCGCCGACCAGCCGCTGTTTATCGTGGCGGAATACTGGTCCCATGAGGTGGATAAACTTCAGGCCTATATCGACCAGGTCGAAGGCAAAACCATGCTGTTTGATGCCCCCCTGCAGATGAAATTCCACGAGGCGTCACGTCAGGGCCGGGATTACGACATGAGCCAAATCTTTACCGGCACGCTGGTGGAAGCCGATCCGTTTCATGCGGTGACCCTCGTCGCAAACCATGACACCCAGCCTTTGCAGGCGCTGGAAGCCCCGGTCGAAGCCTGGTTTAAACCGCTGGCGTATGCGCTGATCCTGCTGCGGGAAAATGGCGTGCCGAGCGTCTTTTATCCTGACCTCTTTGGCGCCAGCTATGACGATACGGGTGGAGACGGTGAAACGTACCATATTGATATGCCTGTGATTGAGCAGCTCCACGAGCTGATCCTCGCGCGCCAGCGATTTGCCCACGGCGTGCAGACGCTCTTTTTTGACCATCCTAACTGCATCGCCTTCAGCCGCAGCGGCACGGAAGACGATCCCGGCTGCGTGGTGGTGATGTCGAACGGGGACGACGGCGAGAAGGTAATTTGCCTGGGGGAAAACTACGGCAACAAAACGTGGCGTGATTTTCTCGGCAATCGCGAAGAAACGGTCACCACGGCGGAGGATGGCGAAGGGACTTTTACCTGCAAAGGCGGAAGCGTAAGCGTGTGGGTAATTGAGGATGCGTTGTAGAAACCATGCCGGGTGGCGGCTTCGCCTTACCCGGCCTACGGGAAGGCACTTTTGTAGGCCGGGTAAGCGTCAGCGCCACCCGGCAACAAACGGCTAAGGTAGTTTACTCTCCAGCGGATGCTTGCTCAGGTAATCGGCACACTCAACCGTTGGGCGATCGACCTTCTGCAGCTCCAGCCCGTCGTACTCAAGCGTCGAGCCATCGCGCTCCAGCGGATAAATATCCAGCTTGCGCGTCACGTTGTAATAACTGTCTGAACGCAGCATGATTTTACCCGGCACGGCAATCACGCGCTGCCACTGACGGCAGTCCAGCGTATCGCCCTCTTCCGTCACCACCAGCGTGGCAATCGCTTCAGGGCTGACCATTTTGCTCTGCGGCCCTTTTGACTGCCAGTATCCCGCCAGATGCGCCGGGACAGGATGCTTGATCACCTCTTTATAATTATCGACTTGAACGCACCCGGTCAGTGCCAGCAGCGCGCCAGCAATTGCTATTTTTTTCATCATCTTTCCTGCATTCGAAGAAAAAAATATTGTGGCATTAAAGCGCTGCGGCTGCCAGCGAAGATCGACAGGTCTTAGACCTGCATCCCCATGACCTCTTGATAAGCCGACACCAGCTTGTTACGCACCTGGATCCCCATCTGCAGGGAAACCGAGGCTTTTTGCAAATCGGTCATCACATCATTCAGCGCCACGCCCGGCTCGCCGAGGGTGAATTTTTCTGCCTGCGTGCGCGCTGCGGTCTGGGTATCACTGATACGGTCAAGAGCGGCATGCAGTTGCCCTGCAAAGCTGATGCTCGGCTGCTGATCTGCCACATTCTGATTACGGGCCGTCATCGCCGTTGCCTGCAGCTGACTGATTACCCCTTCAATGCCCTGTATAGCCATGACTCTCCCCTGGATGGTTTTTTACGCGGTCAAGACTAACAGCTTGTCAATAAGATAATGGCGGTAAATAGCATGAAAAAACCAGGTTATTTGACGCATAGAAAATCACGAATCATCAAATAATGGCAGGGCCATCAATATGGAACATTTGTCGTGTTTGCCGACCCGGGAGTCAGTTTTGTTTCTCTACACGAATAACGTAAACCACCAGGATTTAAGAGGTGCGCAATGAGTGCAACAGCATCGACAGCGCCGCAGAATAAATCACTCGAGTGGATGAACCGCCTTCGCGCGAATCCTAAAATCCCGTTGATCGTGGCAGGCGCTGCCGCAATTGCGATCCTTGTAGCGATGGTCCTGTGGGCGAAAAGCCCTGATTACCGGACGCTCTACAGTAACCTTTCCGATCAGGATGGCGGCGCCATCGTCACCCAGCTGACCCAGATGAACATCCCTTATCGCTTTGCCGATAATGGCGGTGCGCTGGAGGTCCCGGCAGATAAGGTGCACGAACTGCGTCTGCGCCTGGCCCAGCAGGGGCTGCCGAAGGGCGGCGCGGTAGGCTTTGAGCTGCTGGATCAGGAAAAATTCGGTATCAGCCAGTTCAGCGAGCAGGTGAACTACCAGCGTGCGCTGGAAGGTGAGCTGGCCCGCACCATTGAAACATTAGGCCCGGTGAAGAGTGCCCGCGTGCACCTGGCGATGCCTAAACCTTCCTTATTTGTCCGCGAACAGAAATCACCTTCGGCTTCCGTGACCGTGAACCTCGAGCCTGGCCGCGCGCTGGACGAAGGGCAAATCAGCGCGGTGACGCACCTCGTCTCCAGCGCCGTCGCCGGTCTGCCGCCGGGTAACGTGACGCTGGTTGACCAGAGCGGTCACCTGCTGACGCAATCCAATACCGCCGGTCGCGATCTGAATGACGCGCAGCTGAAATATGCCGCCGATGTGGAAAGCCGTCTCCAGCGCCGTATCGAAGCGATCCTGGGTCCGGTGGTGGGCAACAGCAACGTGCACGCGCAGGTCACCGCGCAGATCGACTTCTCGAATAAAGAACAAACCGAAGAGCAGTACAGCCCGAACGGCGATGCGGCGCAGGCGGTTATGCGTTCGCGCCAGATCAACACCAGCGAGCAGATTGGCGGCGCAAACCCGGGCGGCGTGCCGGGCGCGCTGTCTAACCAGCCTGCCCCGGCTAACGCGGCGCCGATCTCTACGCCGCCGGCCAATCAGCAGAACGGCCAGCAGAATAACCAGCAGACCACCTCAACGGCGACGAACAGCGGTCCACGAAACAGCAGCCGTAACGAAACCACGAACTACGAAGTGGATAGAACGATTCGCCACACTAAACTGAACGTGGGCGATATTCAGCGTCTCTCCGTTGCGGTAGTGGTGAACTACAAAACGCTGGCGGATGGCAAACCGTTGCCGTTGACCGCCGAGCAGATGAAGCAGATTGAAAACCTGACCCGTGAAGCGATGGGTTACTCCGAGAAGCGCGGCGATACCCTCAACGTGGTGAACTCACCGTTCAACTCGGTGGAAGAGACCGGCGGTGAACTGCCGTTCTGGCAACAGCAGGCGTTTATCGACCAGCTGATGTCCGCAGGACGCTGGCTGCTGGTGCTGATTGTCGCGTGGCTGCTGTGGCGCAAGGGCGTTCGTCCTCAGCTCCAGCGCCGTGCTGAAGCCGAAAAAGCGGCTCGCGAGCAGATGAATGCGCGTCAGGAAACGGAAGAAGCGGTTGAAGTGCGCCTCAGCAAAGATGAACAGATGCAGCAGCGCCGCGCTAACCAGCGCATGGGTGCCGAGGTGATGAGCCAGCGCATTCGCGAAATGTCAGATAACGATCCGCGCGTCGTGGCGCTGGTCATCCGTCAGTGGATGGGTAACGAACATGAGTAATACGCTTACGGGCACCGATAAAAGCGTCATCCTGCTGATGACCATTGGCGAAGATCGCGCGGCAGAGGTGTTTAAACACCTCTCCCAGCGGGAAGTGCAAATTCTCAGTGCGGCGATGGCCAACGTGCGTCAAATCTCCAACAAGCAGCTGACCGAAGTGCTGTCGGAGTTTGAGCAGGAAGCCGAACAGTTTGCCGCGCTGAACGTCAACGCCAACGACTACCTGCGTTCCGTGCTGGTCAAGGCGCTGGGCGAAGAGCGTGCCGCCAGCCTGCTGGAAGATATTCTGGAAACGCGCGATACCGCCAGCGGTATCGAAACGCTCAACTTTATGGAACCGCAGAGTGCCGCGGACCTTATTCGCGACGAGCACCCGCAGATTATCGCCACCATCCTTGTCCACCTCAAACGTGGTCAGGCGGCCGATATTCTGGCGCTGTTCGAAGAGCGCCTGCGTCACGATGTGATGCTGCGTATCGCCACCTTCGGCGGCGTTCAGCCTGCCGCGCTGGCGGAGCTGACCGAGGTGCTGAACAACCTGCTCGACGGCCAGAACCTCAAGCGCAGCAAAATGGGCGGCGTGAGAACGGCGGCAGAAATCATCAACCTGATGAAAACGCAGCAGGAAGAGGCCGTCATTACGGCGGTTCGCGAATTCGACGGCGAGCTGGCACAGAAAATCATCGACGAGATGTTCCTGTTCGAAAACCTCGTCGAAGTGGACGACCGCAGCATCCAGCGCCTGCTCCAGGAAGTGGATTCCGAGTCGCTGCTTATCGCCCTCAAAGGCGCCGAGCAGCCGCTGCGCGAGAAGTTCCTGCGCAACATGTCTCAACGTGCGGCCGATATCCTGCGCGACGACCTTGCCAACCGTGGCCCGGTTCGTCTGTCTCAGGTGGAAAACGAACAGAAAGCCATTCTGCTTATTGTTCGTCGTCTGGCGGAAACCGGCGAGATGGTGATTGGCAGCGGAGACGACACCTATGTCTAATGAGCTGCCGTGGAAGCGCTGGACGCCGGACGATCTGGCCCCTCCCCTCTCCGAGTTCACGCCAGCCGCGATCCCGACCGAGGCGCTTGACCCGGACGTCGAGCAGCCCGAGCTGAGCGAAGAGGAGCAGCAGGCGCAAATGCTGGCTCAGCTGCAAATGCAGGCGCACGAGCAGGGCTACAATGCCGGTCTGAACGAAGGCCGACAGAAAGGCCACGAGCTGGGGTATCAGGAAGGCCTGGCGAAAGGGTTAGAGCACGGTATCGATCAGGCGCGCCAGCAGCAGGCGCCGATCCATGCCCGCATGCAGCAGCTGGTCAGCGAGTTTCAGCACACGCTGGACGCGCTGGACAGCGTGATTGCCTCGCGACTGATGCAGATGGCGCTGGAAGCCGCGCGTCAGGTGATCGGCCAGACGCCCGTGGTGGATAACACGGCGCTAATCAAACAAATTCAGGGTCTGCTGCAGCAGGAGCCGCTGTTCAGCGGGAAGCCGCAGCTGCGCGTCCACCCGGACGACCTGCAGCGCGTGGAAGAGAGCCTGGGTGCGACGCTAAACCTGCACGGCTGGCGTCTGCGCGGCGACCCGTCGTTACATCACGGCGGCTGCAAAGTTTCTGCCGATGAAGGCGATCTGGATGCAAGCGTCGCCACCCGCTGGCAGGAACTGTGTCGCCTGGCGGCACCGGGAGTCGTCTGATGACCGCACGCCTCACCCGCTGGCTCACCACGCTCGACAACTTTGAGACGAAGATGGCGCAACTGCCCTCTGTTCGTCGTTATGGGCGGCTGACGCGCGCCACCGGTCTGGTCCTGGAGGCCACCGGCCTGCAGCTTCCGCTGGGCGCGACCTGCGTGATTGAGCGTCAGGACGGTCTTGAAACGCGTGAAGTAGAAAGCGAAGTGGTCGGGTTCAACGGCCAGCGCCTGTTCCTGATGCCGCTTGAAGAGGTGGAAGGTATTCTGCCCGGCGCGCGCGTGTATGCCAAAAACACGTCCGGCGATGGGCTGCAAAGCGGGAAACAGCTGCCGCTTGGTCCTGCCCTGCTGGGTCGCGTGCTGGACGGCAGCGGGAAGCCGCTCGACGGGCTGCCCTCCCCGGACACCACCGAAACCGGCGCATTAATTACCCAGCCGTTTAACCCCCTGCAGCGAACCCCTATCGAGCATGTGCTCGACACCGGCGTGCGCCCGATTAACGCCCTGCTGACCGTGGGACGCGGGCAACGTATGGGCCTGTTCGCCGGGTCAGGCGTGGGTAAATCCGTCCTGCTCGGCATGATGGCGCGCTACACCCAGGCGGACGTTATCGTCGTGGGCCTGATCGGCGAGCGCGGTCGTGAAGTAAAAGACTTTATTGAAAACATTCTGGGTGCGGAAGGCCGAGCCCGCTCGGTGGTCATTGCCGCACCGGCGGACGTGTCGCCGTTACTGCGTATGCAGGGGGCAGCCTATGCCACCCGCATCGCCGAAGATTTTCGTGACCGCGGCAAGCACGTGCTGCTGATCATGGATTCGCTGACCCGCTACGCGATGGCGCAGCGTGAAATCGCGCTGGCTATCGGTGAGCCACCGGCGACCAAAGGCTACCCGCCTTCGGTCTTCGCCAAACTCCCTGCCCTGGTGGAACGTGCGGGGAACGGCATCAGCGGCGGCGGCTCCATCACCGCGTTCTATACGGTGCTGACCGAAGGCGATGACCAGCAGGATCCGATTGCCGACTCCGCGCGCGCGATCCTTGACGGTCATATCGTGCTGTCTCGTCGTCTGGCCGAAGCCGGACACTATCCGGCGATAGATATTGAAGCCTCTATCAGCCGCGCGATGACGGCGCTGATAACCGAGAAACACTACGCCCGCGTGCGTAACTTTAAACAACTCCTCTCCAGCTTCCAGCGCAACCGCGATCTGGTCAGCGTGGGGGCGTATGCCAAAGGCAGCGACCCGATGCTCGACAAAGCGATTACCCTGTGGCCGCAGCTGGAGGCATTTTTGCAACAAGGCATTTTTGAACGTGCCGACTGGGAAGATTCAATTCAGGCTCTGGAGCTGATTTTCCCGCAGGTGTAACACAGGTGGAGGGCGAAGGTCATGGCGCAAAACAGCGCGTTATCAACGCTGAAAGATCTGGCTGAAAAAGAAGTTGATGATGCCGCATTGCAGCTTGGCGCAATGCGACGCGGGTGCCAGCAGGCTGAAGAACAGTTGAAGATGTTAATCGACTATCAGCATGAATATCGCACCAACCTCAATACCGATATGACACAGGGCATTGGAAGCCAGCGCTGGATTAACTATCAGCAGTTTATCCAGACGCTGGAGAAGGCGATAGATCAGCATCGCCAGCAGCTTCACCAGTGGACCCAGAAAGTCGATACCGCGCTGAATTTCTGGCGCGAGAAGAAGCAGCGACTGCAGGCCTGGCAGACCTTACAGGACCGACAGATTGCGGCAACGACCCTGGCGGAAAACCGCCTGGATCAGAAAAAAATGGATGAGTTTGCCCAGCGCGCATCAATGAGGAAACCGGAATGATCACACTGCAACAACTGCTGATGAGCGACAGCGACCTGTCAGGCGGTACGCAGACAGGAAAAGGCACCGACGGTGCACAGGACTTTCTCGCGCTGCTTGCGGGCGCCCTGTCGGACGCGACGGGCAAGGGCAACGATGCGCCCCTGACGCTGGCTGACCTGAAAGCCGCCGGCAGCAAGCTGTCCCACGTTGCTCAGGACGCCAAAGGGGATACCACCCTGCAGGCCAAAATTGCCGACCTGCTCTCGCGTCAAACTGCGCTGAATGGCGATGAAACGTCGCCCGTCACGTCGCTTGATACGCTGGTAACCGGGCTGGTGCCGCTGTCAAAGGGTGATGCCCTGAAAACGCTTAATGCGGTCAACAGCAAAGATGACGGCAAAAACGAGCTGAGCGAAGAGGAGCTGGCCGGGTTAAGCGCGCTGATGGCCATGCTGCCGCACCAGCAGACCAGCACCTCACGTGCGGCAGGCAGTGACGGTGTGTCCGCCACCGCAACGCTGAGTTCAGCGGCGCTGACGCAAAACGGCGCGGGCCAGCCGTCCCTGAACGCGCTTCCGGGAAGCCATGATAAAGCCCAGAGTGCTGCGCCTTATCAGAGCCAGGCGAAAAACAGCGACCCGGCCCTGTCGGGTAACGCGCCGGCCACGCCGGCCGTGGCCGCAACGGCAGAGAAGCAGGAGCTTGCCAGTTCCTCCTCCTCAGCCTCACCGACGGCAACCCTGGCACCGATTATGTCCAGCCATGCGACCAGTCAGACGGCCGCCACCGTCGCCACCGCGCCGGTGTTAAGCCAGCCTCTGGGTACGCATGAATGGCAGCAGTCCCTGAGCCAGCACATCACCCTGTTCACTAAACAGGGCCAGCAGACAGCCGAGCTGCGTCTGCACCCGGAAGATCTGGGTCAGGTGCAAATTTCGCTTAAGCTGGATGATAACCAGGCGCAGCTGCAGATGGTTTCTGCGCACAGCCATGTCCGTGCGGCGCTGGAAGCCGCGCTGCCGGTCCTGCGAACCTCACTGGCGGAGAACGGCATTCAGCTTGCGCAAAGCAGCGTCAGCAGCGAGAGCTTTGCCGGGCAGCAGCAGTCCTCATCCCAGCAGCAGCACCAGGCTTCGCGTTCCGGCAACACCGGCGGCTTTAATGACGAGAGCGATGAGTTACTGCCTGTCCCTGCCGCTCTGCAATCCGCCGCGCGCGGTAACAGTGCCGTAGACATCTTCGCCTAAACGCCAGAGGTAGCGTGATTATCCCCGTCTTTTCCACGCTTTGACGACAGCAGGACACGGGATAATCACCTTATTAAGCTGTACCGAAACAGGAAGCTCGTATCAGATGACTGACTCCGCTATCACCAAAAAAAGTAAGCGTTCCATCTGGATCCCGCTGCTGGTGTTGATCACGCTCGCCGCCTGCGCTACCGCGGGCTATAGTTACTGGCGTATGCAGCAGGAACCTTCGACCGCTGCGGCCAAAGCCGAACCTGCACCACCGCCGGCGCCGGTATTTTTCCCTCTGGACACCTTCACCGTGAACCTCGGTGACGCGGATCGTGTGCTGTATGTCGGTATTACGCTGCGCCTGAAGGATGAAGCCACGCGCGCGCGTCTGAATGATTATCTTCCGGAGGTGCGTAGCCGCCTTCTGCTGCTGTTCTCTCGTCAGGACGCTTCGGCGCTGGCCACCGATGTGGGTAAGCAAAAGCTGGTCGACGCCATTAAACAAACGCTGGCGACCCCGCTGGTAAACGGCCAACCTAAGCAGGAAGTCACTGACGTTCTGTATACAGCCTTCATTCTGCGGTAACGACATGGGCGACAGTATTCTTTCTCAGGCAGAAATCGATGCGCTGCTCAACGGCGACAGCGATAAAAGTGATGATCCGCAACCGGGTATTGGCGGCGATAGCGATATTCGTCCCTATGACCCGAATACCCAGCGTCGCGTGGTACGTGAACGTCTGCAGGCGCTGGAGATCATTAACGAACGTTTTGCACGTCAGTTCCGTATGGGGCTGTTTAACCTGCTGCGTCGTAGCCCGGATATTACGGTCGGTGCGATCCGCATTCAGCCGTATCACGAGTTTGCCCGCAACCTGCCGGTGCCAACCAACCTTAACCTGATTCATCTGAAGCCGCTGCGCGGCACCGGTCTGGTGGTGTTTTCCCCAAGCCTGGTGTTCATCGCGGTGGATAACCTGTTCGGCGGCGACGGGCGTTTCCCGACCAAAGTAGAAGGTCGCGAATTCACCCACACCGAACAGCGCGTCATTAACCGCATGCTGAAGCTGGCGCTGGAGTCCTACAGCGACGCGTGGAAAGCGATTAACCCGCTGGAAGTGGAGTACGTCCGTTCTGAGATGCAGGTGAAATTTACCAACATCACCACCTCCCCGAACGATATCGTCGTGAACACGCCGTTCCACGTGGAGATCGGTAACCTGACCGGCGAGTTCAACATCTGCCTGCCGTTCAGCATGATCGAACCGCTGCGCGAGCTGCTGGTTAACCCGCCGCTGGAGAACTCGCGCAACGAAGACCAGAACTGGCGTGAAAACCTGGTCCGCCAGGTCCAGCATTCGCAGCTTGAGCTGGTGGCGAGCTTCGCCGATATCCCGCTGCGGTTATCTCAGATCCTGAAATTACAACCCGGTGATGTTTTGCCGATAGAAAAACCCGACCGCATTATTGCCCATGTGGATGGTGTCCCCGTGCTGACAAGCCAGTACGGCACGATTAACGGTCAGTATGCGTTACGCGTTGAGCACTTGATCAACCCGATTTTGAATTCGCTGAATGAGGAACAGCCCAAATGAGTGACATGAACAATCCGTCCGATGAAAACAGCGGAGCACTGGACGATCTGTGGGCTGACGCGTTAAACGAGCAAAAAGCGACCCCGGCCAAAAGCGCAGCGGATGCCGTATTCCAGCAGCTTGGCGGCGGTGACGTCAGCGGCACGCTGCAGGATATCGACCTGATTATGGATATCCCGGTTAAGCTGACCGTTGAGCTGGGACGCACCCGCATGACCATTAAAGAGCTGCTGCGCCTGACGCAGGGCTCCGTAGTAGCCCTTGACGGTCTGGCCGGCGAGCCGCTGGATATTCTGATCAACGGCTATCTGATTGCTCAGGGTGAAGTGGTGGTGGTGGCCGATAAATACGGCGTACGCATCACCGACATCATTACCCCGTCTGAACGTATGCGTCGTCTGAGCCGTTAAGCATGAAAACCCAGGCAACAGTATCGCAACCTTCTGCCGTTCCCGGCTCGCCTCTGCTCCAGGTGAGCGGGGCGTTGTTCGGTATTATTGCCTTTATTCTTATCGCCGCCTGGCTGGCGAAGCGCTTTGGCCTGGCGGGGAAAACCGCCGGTGCCCGCGGGCTGAAGGTCAGCGCCAGCACTACGCTGGGGCCGCGTGAACGCGTGGTCATCGTCGAGGTGGACGACGCGCGCCTGGTCCTGGGCGTCACGGCGTCAAACATCAGCGTGTTACATAAACTGCCGCCCGCCCCTGCTGTGGTGGACGAGCGTGCAGAGGCCCCTGCGGATTTCCAGTCCGTGATGAAGAGTTTGCTTAAGCGTTCCGGGAGATCCTGATGCGCCGTTTGTTATCCCTGACGCTTGCGGGCGTTGGCCTGTTTACTCCCGCGGTCTATGCGCAACTGCCCGGTCTGGTTTCTACCCCGCTCGCGGGCGGCGGCCAAAGCTGGTCGCTTCCGGTTCAGACGCTGGTGTTCATCACCTCGCTGACGTTTATTCCGGCCATCCTGCTGATGATGACCAGCTTCACCCGCATCATCATCGTTTTTGGTCTGCTGCGAAACGCGCTCGGCACCCCTTCCGCTCCGCCAAACCAGGTTCTGCTCGGGCTGGCGCTGTTTTTGACCTTTTTCATTATGTCGCCGGTGATCGATAAGATTTACACCGACGCCTACCAGCCGTTCAGCGAAGATAAAATCTCCATGCAGGAAGCGCTGGATAAAGGCGCGCAGCCGCTGCGGGAATTTATGCTGCGTCAGACGCGCGAAGCGGATCTGGCCCTCTTTGCCCGCCTGTCCAACACCGGCGAGCTGCAGGGACCGGAAGCGGTGCCCATGCGTATTCTGCTGCCCGCCTATGTGACCAGCGAGCTGAAAACCGCATTCCAGATTGGCTTTACCATCTTTATTCCGTTCCTGATTATTGACCTGGTGATCGCCAGCGTCCTGATGGCGCTCGGGATGATGATGGTGCCGCCCGCGACCATCGCCCTGCCCTTTAAGATCATGCTCTTTGTGCTGGTCGACGGCTGGCAGCTGCTGGTCAGCTCGCTGGCGCAGAGTTTCTACAGTTAAGGAACGGCAATGACACCCGAATCGGTCATGATGATGGGCACGGAGGCGATGAAAATCGCGATTGCCGTTGCCGCGCCGCTGCTGCTTGTCGCGCTGGTTACCGGTCTGATTATCAGTATTCTCCAGGCCGCCACGCAGATTAACGAAATGACGCTGTCGTTCATCCCGAAAATTATCGCCGTGTTCGTGGCGATTATCGTGGCCGGGCCGTGGATGCTGAACCTGCTGCTGGACTATATGCGCAACCTGTTTACCAACCTGCCGTACATCATCGGCTGACCTGACGATGCTGCACTTCACCAGCGACCAGTGGGTTCAGTGGCTCGGCGTCTATTTTTGGCCGATGCTGCGCATCATGGCGCTGATCTCTACCGCCCCCATTCTCAGCGAGAAATCGATCCCCAAGCGTGTCAAAGTGGGGCTGGGCATCATCATCTCCATTATCGTCGCCCCGTCTCTTCCGCCAGTGGATATTCCGATCTTCTCGGCGAATGCGGTATGGGTGGCCCTGCAGCAGGTGATGATTGGCGTCGCCGTTGGCTTTACCATGCAGCTCGCCTTTGCCGCGGTGCGTACCGCGGGGGAACTGATTGGCCTGCAGATGGGGCTATCGTTCGCCACGTTTGTTGACCCTGGCAGTCATCTCAACATGCCCGTGCTGGCGCGCATTATCGATCTGCTCGCCATGCTGCTGTTCCTGTCGTTCAACGGCCATCTGTGGCTTATCTCCATGCTGGTGGACACGTTCCATACGCTGCCGATTGGCGAAAATCCGGTGAACAGCAATGCGTTTCTGGCGCTCACCCGCGCGGCGGGGCTGATCTTCCTCAACGGGCTGATGCTGGCGCTGCCGATCATCACCCTGCTGCTGACCGTCAACCTGGCGTTAGGTTTACTCAACCGAATGGCACCGCAGCTTTCGGTGTTTGTCATTGGTTTTCCGCTGACGCTGACGGTCGGAATTTTATTAATGTCATTACTGATGCCACTTATCGCTCCCTTCTGTGAACATTTATTCGGCGAGATATTCAACCTGTTAGCGGATATTGTCAGCGAACTGCCACGTAAATAATAGCCCGCACTGTTGTTACTGTCTTTCTGAGGATATTCCTAAAATAAAACGCGAAAAACATCTTCCAGGATATATCTGACGCGGTTTAATTGTTTCTAACCACCTCACAATACTTAATATTTACTTTACTTTAAGAAGATTCCTGGCAAATTATACGTAACTTTACGGGATAGTGAGTCCGCCTGAAAGTCTTTGTCATGCTCACAGGTTTATTATTTTTTTCCATCCCGTATGGCTGTTTTGAGCTCTCAGGCAGATGGTGAATTATCGTTACGCATTGAGTGAGGGTATGCCATGTCAACGATCATTATGGATTTATGCAGCTACACCCGGCTAGGGTTAACCGGGTACCTGGCAAGCAGAGGGGTAAGAAAGAGAGACATCAACGATGCACACACCGTTGACGAACTCGCAGCCGCTTGTGACGAACTTAAACCAGGCGTGGTGTTTATTAATGAGGACTGTTTCATTCACGATCCAGCCAACAGTCAGCACATTAAGCAAATCATTAATCAGCATCCAAAAACCCTGTTTATTGTTTTTATGGCCATCGCGAATATCCATTTCGATGAGTATTTGTTGGTCCGTAAAAATTTATTGATCAGTTCTAAATCGATTAAACCCGAGTCGCTGGATGACATTTTGGGTGATTATTTGAATAAAGAAGTTAAAAATGTAGGAGCGGTTAACTTACCCACCCTATCATTAAGCAGGACTGAATCAAGTATGCTGCGAATGTGGATGGCGGGACAAGGAACTATTCAGATCTCCGACCAGATGAATATTAAAGCGAAAACCGTTTCATCACACAAAGGAAATATTAAACGGAAAATTAAAACGCATAATAAGCAAGTGATCTACCACGTGGTACGCCTGACCGATAATGTGACGAACGGGATTTTCGTCAACATGCGTTAGTCGCTTAAGAAAAGACCCTGTGCACCCTACCTTTGATCTCTGGCCTGGCCAGAGATTTTTGCTTTTACAGCGGGTGTCGGGCACGCAATGTGCTACCCGACGCCGTGCTAGTCTGCTTTCTCAACAAAAATACCGTCCGGATGCCCCAGTTCGTTAAAAAACCAAATGCCGAGCGGGTAGTCTTCCAGTGATACCAGGTACATTGTACCTTCGCTAAACTCTTCAATTGCCAGCACCACACCCGGGCGGCGCGGCCCACCGTCCGTTTTAACGGTTACCCGATCGTTGACCTTCATACATTCCTCCTCTGGTTTTGAGCCAGTGTAGAACAAAACGCAAAAACGCACATCGCCGCCCGGCGTGAATGGCGTTTTTATGCACAGGCTATACTTAACCCTGGACACGTTTGCAGGTTGAAAGAGGAGTCCCGCAATGAAGACCGATAAAGAGTACAGCGATACCATCAAGCGCGAAGTCGAGGTGGATGTCGATGCCCTGCTGGCCGCCATCAATGAGATCAGCGAGTCAGAAGTCCGCCGCTCGGACGACAATTCGGACCGCGTCATTGTCAACGGAAGGGATTATCACACCTATCGCGAGCTGGCCGAGGCCTTCGAGCTCGATATTCACGACTTTAGCGTGTCGGAAGCCAATCGTTAGGGCGAAAAAAATCCCGGTCATGGGGATGACCGGGATCAAAACTTGCTTATGCAAGAAGCACTTGAAAATTCGTTACACCAGGAAATCTGATGTACATGCCACACTATCCCCAACGAATTTGTCTGACAAGCATATATTCTTAGGATGAATATAATATTTTTAACATAATGCTTTTGGTTATGAGCAATAACATACGCCGAATGCGGGTTTGCCAGGGAATACTCTCATTTCTCCGGTTAACAATTCGGATATTTTTTAGGAATTTTCTTAGAGCGAAACGCATCCGTCACCGGGAGTCACTATGCCTTCACTGCGGGATACCTTGCTGATTTTTTCCGACCTGGATGGCTCGTTGCTGGATATTCATACCTATGACTGGCAACCCGCCATGCCCTGGCTGGACAGGCTGCAGGATAACCAGATTCCGATCATTCTCTGCAGCAGCAAAACCGCGGCAGAGATGCTGGATATTCAGCAGGATCTGGGGCTGGAAGGCCTGCCGTTTATTGCCGAGAACGGCGCGGTGATTCAGCCTGACGTGCGCTGGGACACTATCCAGCGTCAGATTAGAGGGATGACGCACCGGGATATTCGTCCGCGGATCGAGCAGATTCGCCTGCAGACGGGCTTTAAATTCACCACCTTTGACGATGTGGATGAGCACGTTATTAGCGAGTGGACCGGACTGACGCGCTACCGTTCGATGCTTGCCCGCAAGCACGAAGCCTCCGTCACGCTGATCTGGCGCGATACCGACGAGAACTTGCTCCAGTTTGACGAGGAACTGGCGCACAGCGGCCTGCAATGCCTGCAGGGGGCGCGCTTCTGGCATATTCTGGACGCCCGCTGCGGTAAAGACGTGGCGGTTAACTGGCTGATTGAACGGTATCGCGAGCAGGAAGACATAGAACCCACCACGCTAGGGCTCGGCGACGGTCCCAACGATGCGCCGCTGCTCGACAGCATGGACTTCGCGGTGGTGATCAAGGGGATTAACCGCCAGGGCATCACGCTACGGGACGATAACCCCGCGCGGGTCTATCACACCCAACAGCCCGGGCCTGCGGGCTGGCAGGAGGGGCTGGATCATTTCCTGTCCTGATCCCGCCACACGACCCGGTTACGCCCGCTCTGCTTGGCCTGATACAGCCGGGCGTCCGCCACGGACTGCAGCTGTTCAAAATCGTAATTGCCCGTTTCATCCGCGCTGCTGACGCCCAGTGACGCGCTGATGCGCAGGGTTGTGCTCTTCTTCACCAGGATCTCCTTACTGTTGATTCGGCAACGAATGCGTTCGGCGACGCCTCTCGCCTCCTCCAGACCAAGACCGGGAAGGACCACACAAAACTCTTCGCCACCGACGCGTCCGGCCACGTCATTCTTGCGTAACGCGCTGGCAATCACGCCTGCCGTATGGGAAAGCACCTTATCACCGGCCTGATGGCCGAAACGGTCGTTGATGTTTTTAAAATAGTCGAGATCGATCTGAATCACCGAGAACGGCAGAGACTGCTGACGACAGGTTTCCGCCAGCAATTTTGCTCGGTCGAACAGCGCGCCGCGATTATTCAATCGGGTCAGCGGATCGTGCCAGGCCTGCCACTGGAGCGAGTGCTGAAGCGTATACATGTTACTCACCATCCGACGGATCACCAGCCACGAGATCAACAGCATGGCGGTAAAGAGCGCCCACAGCAGCGCCAGCACAATGCTGATACTGCCGAAGTCGTCCTGTACCCCTTCGTGCAGGGTGTGGATCCGCAGGACGACGCCATCGAAATGATCGAGCCGCTCCCAGGTGATAAACCGGCTCCCGAGGCGGATACCGCCGCCGGTATCATGCTCAATCGCCTGGGCAATCTGCGCCGTTTCGCGTTCGTCAAACTGGTTAACCGGGCTTCCCGCGTGGGCTGAGGTAGCAATCATATTAAGCCGGGTATCGTACAGCTGATACTCCCCCTCCGTCCGGTCTTCCGTCGCGTCGGTCAGCAAACGCTGCATCGTGTCTAATGTAAAATCCATCGCCACGACGCCGTACCAGTAATGATCGAAATAGATGGGGACGCTGGCGGTGATCGTGCGTTCATCCCCGGTCCAGGATGAAGGCGTGGAGATAAACCAGCGCACGGCGCGGGCGCGGTTGTTACGCTCTGACTGCTGGGTAAACCAGGACTGCGTGACCAGATTATAATAGCGGGCGGTAATATCACCCGCCCGATCCGGCGTATCCGTGGAAAGGAAAAATCCGGCGCGGGAGACGTAGATCACCCGCGCTTCCGTTTGCGCTCTTGATGACGCCAGCCTGAGCAGATACCCCACTTCGAGCGCGGCAGAAATTTCATGACTGATGCGCTCAGCGTCCCGGTTCAGAAGCGTGGTTTTATCCACGAACGCATCCGAGACCCCGTTGATGGGAAGGGTGCGCTTTTTATCAACGGCGAGCTGCCAGGTGGGGAGCATGCGGACGGTGTTAAAGCGTGACACCGCATCCTGTAGGACATCAAAGGCCAGCGGCGTCTCGATTGCATCATGCATGCCCTGGCGGAATAACAGCATCCTGTCGACGCTGTTCTGTAACTGCCTGTCCAGCGAACTGGCCACCGTATCCAGATGGTTGCGCTGGCTGGAGATGTACGCCTCTTCCAGCACCACCACCTCACGCCAGGTCAGGAGCGTGGAAAACACCAGAACGATCAGAAAACAGAGATTAACAATCCGCCCCGGATTGCTACGCTTATGCAGCCATTGCAAAAAAGTTTGTCTTACAACAAAGGTATCGCGCTGCACACACACTCCCTGATTACTGCTCTATACCCGAAACCTGAGATAAAAACGCCCGGCAAAGCCGGGCGTTATGTGATTAAGCCTTGTCCCGTTTGTGCTGCCCGTCCCCCGGCTGAAGCTCATCTTCACGGAATGCTTCCCGCTTGATGCTATAGCCATCGTGCCACCGGCATTCCACCATTCCGCTGGAATACCCGGTGACGATCATACGTGGGCCGCCCTTTTTAGGCTTAACTTCATCACTGACCAAAAAGACCATACCTGCCTCCTGTATCAGGGTGAAACTGTTTCAATTTAGACGAGGAATGGTCTTTTTGCATCCTGCCGACGGTAACAATTAGTGCGACGTGCCGCGAATTTTCTCAACCAGCTTCACCGCCGCAACGACGATAGCGCCAATGATAAAGCCCAGCACCAGGTTCAGCAGCGTGGGCAGAATCGCCGCGATAACGGCCCCCTGCGTGGAGGAGAAATGTTCGATGGCATGGTGCAGCGGCGCAATGCCGTGAACCACAATTCCGCCGCCTACGAGGAACATCGCCAGCGTGCCCACCACCGATAAGCTCTTCATCAGCCAGGGCGCCAGCACCAGCAGGCTTTTGCCGATGCCTCTTGCCACCGCGCTCGACTTTTCTTCCAGCCAGTAGCCAATATCGTCCAGCTTGACGATCAGTCCCACCAGACCGTACACGCCCACGGTGACCAGAATCGCGATGCCGGAGAGGATCAGCACCTGGTTCAGAAGCGGTGCGTCAGAGACAATCCCCAGCGTAATCGCGACGATTTCTGCAGACAGAATAAAGTCGGTCCGAATGGCGCCTTTGACCTTATCACGCTCGAAGGTTTTCGGATCCTGCGCGGCCAGCGCTTCAAGACGCTGCTGGCGCACCTCCGGCGTATCGCTCTGCTTGCGCGCGCTAAAGGAGTGGAGCACCTTCTCCACGCCCTCGAAGCAGAGAAATGCCCCACCGATCATCAGTAACGGCGTGATGGCCCAGGGGATAAAGGCGCTGATCAGCAGCGCCAGCGGCACCAGGATCACCTTATTCAGGAAAGAACCTTTCGCCACGCCCCACACCACCGGCAGTTCACGGTTTGCCCTCACCCCACTCACCTGCTGCGCGTTAAGCGATAAATCATCGCCCAGCACGCCGGCGGTTTTCTTCGCCGCCAGTTTCCCCATCACGGAAATGTCGTCCAGTAGGGTGGCTATATCATCCAGCAATGTTAATAAGCTACTTCCTGCCAAAATCTTAATCCTTCATTTTTTGGTAATTAAGTGAATAGTATGGAGCAAAAGCGCAAACCCGGAAACAGGCACCTTACGTCAACAAAAAATTCACATCAGCTACACAATTAAAGGGCTCGCCAGCGCGATAGTTTTCGCGTTTACTATCAGCGACCTTTTTATTTCGACGTGAGGGATTATGCGTTTCCGGCAATTGCTACCGCTCATCGGGGCACTCTTTTCGCTGTACATCATCTGGGGCTCAACCTACTTTGTCATTCGCATCGGCGTGGAAAGCTGGCCGCCGCTGATGATGGCGGGCATCCGCTTCCTTTCGGCGGGTATCCTGCTGCTGGCCTTCCTGATGCTGCGCGGGCATAAGCTTCCCCCGCTGCGCCCGATGCTGAATGCCGCCCTGATCGGCCTGCTGCTGCTGGCAGTGGGGAACGGGTTTGTGACGATTGCCGAGCACCAGAACGTCCCGTCCGGGATCGCCGCCGTGGTCGTTGCCACCGTACCGCTGTTTACCCTCTGCTTCAGCCGTCTTTTCGGCATCCGCACCCGCAAGCTGGAATGGCTGGGGATTGGGATTGGGCTGGCCGGCATTGTTCTGCTCAACAGCGGCGGCAACCTGAGCGGGAATCCGTGGGGCGCGGTGATTATCCTGATCGGCTCGATGAGCTGGGCGTTCGGCTCCGTCTACGGGTCGCGTATCGAACTGCCGACCGGCATGATGGCCGGTGCGATTGAGATGCTCGCCGCGGGGATTGTCCTGCTTCTGGCCTCCACCCTGACGGGAGAAAAGCTGACCGCGCTGCCGGACCTGTCGGGCTTTCTCGCGGTAGGCTACCTGGCGCTGTTTGGCTCTATCATCGCCATTAACGCCTATATGTTCCTGATCCGCAACGTCTCACCGGCGGTCGCCACCAGCTACGCCTACGTTAACCCGGTCGTGGCCGTGCTGCTCGGGACAGGGCTGGGAGGAGAAACGCTCTCGCCTGTGGAATGGATTGCTTTAGGGATCATCGTGTTTGCTGTCGTGCTGGTCACGCTGGGCAAATATTTGCTGCCGGCAAAACCGGTGGTCACGCCTTGTGAGGTGGAGAAACCGTAAGCAGGTGAATACCCTGGGTGTCGATCTGCGCGGTCTGACCGCCGCCGCAGATCCACTCTTCCAGCCGTTCGCGCAGATCGGTATCGTTCAGCTTTAGTCTGCCTCTCAGCGCACACTCCCAGACGATCAGCACCCGCCAGCCCTGCGCAATAAGCATTGAAAGATCCCGTTTGTCACGCTCGACGTTCTTGCCAATCTTATCCAGCCAGAAATCGGTGCGCGTCGCGGGGACTTTAAACAGGTAGCAGTCGTGATGGTGCCAGAAGCAGCCGTGGGTAAAGATGATGCACTGCCAGGCGTCGAGGACGAAATCGGGACGACCCGCCAGGGCGGGATCCTGCACGCGAAAGTCAAACCCTGCCTGCGTCAGCAGCGCGGCCAGGCGCTTTTCAATGGCGGTGTCACGCGTGCCGATGGCACGCATGTTTTTACTGCGCGTGGCCTTATCGTGAACGTCCGTCATTGACGGCCTCACTCTGGCGTAGCGCCACCGCCTGTCTGATGCGCGGAGCCAGCAGTTTTGCGACAGCCGCAAACGCGGGAACGACGACCGAGTTACCAAACTGGCGGTACGCCTGGGTGTCTGAAACCGGAATGCGGAAACCGTAGCCTTGCGGCGTTTCAAAGCCCATCAACCGGGCGCATTCCCGCGGCGTTAAGCGCCGTGGGCGATGACGCTGGTTGTGCGGATCGTCGAAATCTTTTTCACCCAGCGCTTTGTCCCAGCCTCTGTCGATCAGGATTTCCGCACCGTCTTTATAGTAGCGAGCAGACAGCGTGCGGGTGACGCTGTGCGGATCGTTCGGGTTGACCATCCCAAAACCGAAGCCGTTGCCTTTCGCCTGATGCTTCTTGGCATAGCGGTAAAGGTATTTCCACAGCACCGGGGTAAGGATAAATTTCGCGTCGACGACCGGTTCCAGCAGGTCGGCCACGGTAGGACGGCGCTCGGGATACAGAGAAGGAATATCCCGCAGGGTGAAATCCCCTTTCAGATTGAGATCGCGGCGGAAGCCCACCAGCACGATACGTTCGCGATGCTGGGGCAGGAAATGTTTCCCATCAATGATTTTAGGATCGTCCGCGCCCATGTCCTCTGAATCGGCCACGTCATAACCCAGCTCATCCAGCGTTTGCATTATAATGCGGAAGGTTTTCCCGCCGTCGTGGCTTTTTAAGTTTTTGACGTTTTCCAGTACAAAAATGGCCGGACGACGGGCGTCAATAATGCGCGCCACGTCAAAAAACAGCGTTCCCTGCGTATCGCAGGCGAAACCGTGGGCGCGTCCGAGGGCATTCTTCTTGGAGACGCCGGCCAGCGAAAAAGGCTGGCACGGGAAGCCGGCCAGCAGCACGTCATGCGCGGGGATCGTCTGACGAATATGCTCGGCGGCCTGCTCATCGCTCACGCCGCTTTTATGGCTCAGGGTGACATCGCGAATATCGGCGTTGAAATGATGCTCGTGCGGGTCGCAGTACCAGTTGGCCTTATAGGTCCGCACGGCGTGCTTGTTCCACTCGCTGGTAAATACGCACTGTCCGCCGATAGCTTCAAAACCGTGCCGAATACCGCCGATACCGGCAAACAGATCGATAAACCGGAAGGCATAGTTCGGGTGCGCGGCAGAAGGTCGCGGAAGCAGGTTTTGCAGATAACGAAACTCGCCTTCACTCAGGCGACGCCCTGCTCGCTCGCTGGTCAGCAGACGTTTAAGGATCGCCGGGCTCCAGTGGCTTTCGCCGTGCGCCACCAGCAGACTGGCCAGCGTTTTAGCATCATAGATATCCAACAGCTGGCGCAGTAAGGCCTGCACCGTTGCCGTTGATTTCTCAGCCTGCGCGGGCGCGGGCTCTTTCACTGCTCGATTTTCCTGCATTCTTTTAACCGGAGAGTAAAGACTGGGAACAGATTACCACAGTTCAGTTGCGCAAACTGCGACGGAAGTGGCTCAGCACCTCGCTATCCAGCCCGAGGCAGTCGCCATGTAATTCGGCGCTGAGTTTCGCCATAAACTGGATCAGGAAATCGGCATTGTGACGTGCCAGTTCGCGGCCCATTTCCGTCTGCATTGTATCAGGCAAACGCAGCAGCTTGGTCTGAAAATGGTCGAGGGCAAATGCCCTATCGTCGAGAGGGCGCGCATCGGCAAAGGGATCGTCCGCGTCAAATAGCGGCACGCCCAGCGCGCCCGAGACGGCAAAAACGCGCGCCAGGCCGATAGCACCTAACGCTTCCAGCCGGTCAGCGTCCTGCACTATTTTGGCTTCCATACTCTGCGGCGCGATTGAGGCGCTAAAGCTGTGCGCCTCAATCGCGTGCGCG
The DNA here is from genome assembly GCF_945957325.1 of Enterobacter sp. PL1. Classification (NCBI taxonomy): domain Bacteria; kingdom Pseudomonadati; phylum Pseudomonadota; class Gammaproteobacteria; order Enterobacterales; family Enterobacteriaceae; genus Enterobacter; species Enterobacter sp. PL1. Next base: position 65,069 of record NZ_CAMFKT010000018.1, on the reverse strand, counting down.
ACGGCGGCAATATGCTCTGGCGGAAAGTCCGGAAAGTCGCGGCGCAGAATGTCGCTCGTCTTACGCGCGGCGAGCCTTGACGACTGACTGCGTTCGGGATGATTTTTCGGCAGGCTGACAATATCGTGAAAATAGCATGCGGCCAGAATCACCCGCGGCTCGACCGCGTGGTGAACCATGATTTTTTGCGCCGTCATCCAGACCCGTCGAAAATGCGAAATATCATGTGCGGTATCGTCGTTCTGATGATTTTCCTTGAGCCAGCGCTCAAAGCCATGCTGCCACCGGGCCAGTTCCATCGTCATGTCCTGTTGTTAAAAAGAGGATGAATTATAACATAGCCAAATTAAATAAATTAAAAAATAGAAATGCGAAATATTTAATAATAATTACACCTTATAAATTCAATTAATTAATTCACCGGAAAAATAAAGAGATTTATAGAAATAATTTGAAATATTTCATCGAATTTTATTACATTTATTTTTGAAACTAAATCACATCTCCTGGAATAGTATCAACCCTGTAATTACGGAGGGTAATTACATATATTCATATAAATTATCTTTAAAGGGAATATATAATGAAAAGAAAAGTTCTGGCAATTCTTGTACCCGCGTTATTAATGGCAGGCGCAGCAAATGCGGCTGAAATGTACAACAAAGACGGCAATAAAGTTGACCTGTACGGTAAGGTCGACGCGCGTCATACCTTCTCTGACAACCCTGGCGACGACGGCGATGAAACCTATGTACAGATTGGTTTCAAAGGCGAAACCCAGATCACTAACGACCTGACCGGTTACGGCCAGTGGGAATATAAAACCTACGCTAACGATACCGAAGGCGCGGGTGATAAATCCTTTAACCGTCTGGCATACGCTGGCCTGAAATTTGGCGAATACGGTTCATTTGATTATGGCCGTAATTACGGCGTCGTGTACGACGTTGAAGCGTGGACCGATATGCTGCCTGTATTTGGCGGTGATTCCTACAACTGGACTGATAACTTTATGGTTGGCCGTACCAACGGTGTTGCGACCTATCGTAATAATGATTTCTTTGGTCTGGTTGATGGCCTGAACTTTGCGCTGCAGTATCAGGGTGCTAACGAAGGTGCTAACGCTAACGAAGATCAGGAAGGCACTAAAAACGGTCATAAAGACGTACGCTTCCAGAACGGCGACGGCTTCGGTATGTCCACCTCCTATGACTTCTCTGGCGATCTGTCCGGCCTGAGCCTGGGTGCGGCGTACTCTTCTTCTGACCGTACCAACGATCAGGTTGCCTACGGCAAAGCCGCAGAAAGCATCGGTTTTGCGGGTGGCGAAAAAGCTGAAGCCTGGACCGTTGGCGCGAAATACGACGCAAACAGCGTTTACCTGGCGATGATGTATGCGGAAACCCGCAACATGACGCCAATCGGCAACGTTGGTATCGCCAACCAGACTCAGAACTTTGAAGCGGTTGCACAGTACCAGTTCGACTTCGGTCTGCGTCCTTCCCTGGCATGGGTTTACTCAAAAGGTAAAGATCTGGACGGTAAAGGATTCAATCAGGATCTGGTTAACTACATCGACCTGGGCATGACCTACAGTTTCAACAAAAACTTCTCCACTTATGTTGATTATAAAATCAACATGCTGGACAACGATGAAGCGCTGTATGACGCATACGGTATTTCCACCGACGACATCGTTGGTGTGGGCATGACCTACCAGTTCTAACCTCTAAAAATACCAAAGGCCGCATCTGCGGCCTTTTTTATTTCTTAACGGTACGTATTACGGCGCTTCCTGCAGCGCCACGCGGATAAACCCGTTATTCTGCGCCAGCAGCTCATGAGCTTTCCACGCATCCAGCCCTGTCAGCACCATCAATACCGCTGTTTTACAGTGATGGTTACAGCTCTCCAGCGCCGCTTTTGCCTCCGCCCGGGAGCATCCCCCCGCTTCCATTACAATGGCGATTTGACGTTCGGCCCATTTGGTGTTGCTTGCCTCAAGATCCACCCGCAGGTTGCTGTATACGCGCCCGGTTCTGACGGCCAGCCCGGTAGCGATCATCGAGAGGATCATTTTTTGCGCGATCCCCGCTTTGGTGTTGAGGTAGCCGGCCACCACATCGGCACCCAGTTCGGGGGCTATAACCATACTCGCCAGCTGCGCGGCTTCACTTTGCGCATCACCGGTAATCACGGCGACCGGCGAACCCAGCGACCATGCATGCCGCATCGCTCCCCAGACCCACGGCGTTTTTCCGCTGACGGTCACGGCCAGCATCATATCGTGTTCACCAAATTTAATGGCCTGCAGGTCGGAAACGCCGCGCTCGTAGCTCCCTTCCCCCTCTTGTGCCGTTACGGCCATCACAGGGGTTTTGCCCGGCGCATACTCATCGGCAACCTGTTGCGCGACACGACCAGACGGCCCCGCCCCGACAATGACCAGGCGACCACCGTGATTGAGGGTCGCGGCAGCGTTATCCACCGCACGGGCAATCGTCTGTAAACAAGGGGTGATAGCAGCAGAAATGAGTGCATCATCCTGGTGAATGACTTTCAGCATGTCCAGCGTGGACAATCTATCGATATTCATCGTGCTGGCGTGCCGTCTTTCCTTGACCGAACCGGTAAGCATAATGCTCATAAACAGCCTCCTTATTATGAGTACCCACACACTATAAAGTGTTTTATATAGATGACCTGCGAGGAGGGTCACGAAAAGAGGACCAAATCCACGCTTTTACATGGCTTTAAGAAAAGCGCGTCATCGGCGATAATTACCCTCTTACTTAATCATCGCGGAGTGTTGATGAGCGATTTGCAGCCTTTCCTTCCGACGCGCAAGCGCCCCATGAAACTCAATACGCTGGTCACGCTGATGGTGTGCGCGATTATCGGTTCAGTTCTGCTGGTGGTTTTTGCGCTCTACTCGGTGCAGATCACCCGCGCAACGCGCGATGATGTCAAAGACACCGCGCTCGGCATTGCCCGCACCCTCGCCGACAGCCCCGAGATCCAGCGCGGCCTGATGCAGGCACCGCAGGAGAACATTATTCAGCCCATCGCCCAGGCGGTGACGAAGCGAAACGATCTGCTGTTCACCGTGGTCACTGATATGCGCGGGATCCGCTACTCTCACCCGAATGAGGCGCTGCTGGGGCTGCATTTTATCGGTGACGATTTAACGCCCGCGCTGGAAGGCAAAGAGAACGTATCGGTTAACCGGGGCGCGCTCGCCGAAGCGCTGCGCGTTTTTACGCCCGTCTACGACGCGCAGCACGAGCAGATTGGCGTGGTGGTCGTCGGAATCTCCCTCAATAAGGTTGAAGAGCAGATCGCTCGCGGGCGGCTAAACGCCGTCTGGACCATTTTGTTCAGTATTTTTATGAGTTCTATGGCGATTTGGGGTCTGGTGCGGGTTCTGAAGCGCATTCTGTTCGGGCTCGAACCCTACGAAATCTCCGCCCTGTTCGAACAGCGCCAGGCGATGCTGCAGTCGCTCCGCGAGGGTGTTCTGGCCGTTGATATACACGGACGCGTGACGATGATTAATCAGACCGCCAGAGAAATATTGCTTCTCCCCTCCGGCAAGCAGACCGAAAACACCAGCGCGCCCCTGCTGGCCAGCCTGCGTGACGTCTCGAAGACGGGCGTCGCACGCCAGGATCAGGAGATCAGCTGCAACGGTCGGCTATTGCTGTGCAACATGGTCCCCGTGAAAAGTCAGGATCGGGTGATCGGCGCCATCACCACCTTCCGTGATAAAACGGAAGTCAGCCAGCTGATGCAGCGTCTGGACGGCATGGTTAACTACGTTGATGCCCTGCGCGCCCACACCCACGAGTTTATGAATAAACTGCATGTGATACTCGGCCTGCTGAATATTAAGCGCTACGACAAGCTGGAAGAGTACATTCTCCAGACGGCACATCATTACCAGACGGATATCGGTACGATACAGAGCAAGGTAAAATCCCCGGTGGTTGCCGGCTTCCTGCTGGGTAAAATCAACCGGGCGAAAGAAGCGGGCGTCACCCTGACGCTGGCGGATGAAAGCCAGATACCGGATACCGCAAGTGAAGAGCAGGTCGCGGTGCTGATCACCGCGCTGGGCAACCTCATTGAAAACGCGCTCGACGCGATGGAAGGACAGCAGGAGGGCGAGATCGGCCTGCTGCTGCATTATCAGAATGGCTGGCTCAGCTGTGAAGTCAGCGACGATGGCCCCGGCATTGATCCCACTCAGCTGGAGTCTATTTTTACAAAGGGCTTCTCAACAAAAGGTGAAAACCGCGGCGTTGGGCTGTTCCTTGCTCGCCAGCAGATTCAGAACCTTGGCGGCGATATCTCCGTCGAGTCTGAGCCCGGCGTATTTACCCAATTTTTTGTTCACATCCCCTGGGATAGCGAGAGGAAAATCGCGTGATAAATGTGTTAATTGTCGATGATGACGCCATGGTAGCCGACCTCAACCGTCTGTATGTCAACCGTGTTGAAGGCTTTAGCTGCTGCGGCGTCGCCTCCACGCTAAGCCAGGCCGAGGCCATCATTAATAACCCCAGCCAGCCCGTCGATCTGGTGCTGCTGGATGTCTATATGCAGCAGGATAACGGGCTGGATCTGCTGCCCGTGATTCGCGCATCCGGCCGCCCAATCGACGTGATCATGATCTCCTCGGCCGCCGACGCCGCGACGATCCAGACCTCCATCCATTACGGCGTGGTGGATTATCTGATAAAGCCGTTCCAGTTCCCGCGCTTTGAAGAGGCGCTGAACGGCTGGAAGGCCAAGCACAGCCTGATGGGGTCGCACCAGTATTACGAGCAGGCGGACGTCGACCGGCTGATCCACGGCGGGGCGCCGGAACTGGCGGACAGCAAAAAGCTGCCGAAAGGGTTAACGCCGCAAACGCTGCGCACGATTTGCCAGTGGATTGACGCTCACCCGGAGACGGAGTTTTCCACCGACGATCTGGCAAACGCGGTCAATATTTCCCGCGTGTCCTGCCGCAAATACCTGATCTGGCTGGCACAAATCAATATTCTGTTCACCAGCATTCACTACGGCGCCACCGGGCGTCCGGTGTATCGCTACCGTCTCCAGCCGGAGCAAACGGGCCTGCTCAAGCAATACTGTCAGTAACGCGGTAGGTATCATCCAGCAGGGTAAAGCGGAAGTGGTGTGCTGAAGAGAACACCACTTCTTTTGTTTTGGTCACAAAGATGGCCTCAATGTCGGGGCGCGCACGCAGTGCGGCACAGCCCTTCTCCACGCCCATGCCGTACATCAGCGTGGTCCAGATATCGCCGTCGATGGAATCTTTCGAAATGATGGTCACGCTGTCCAGTTCGTTGTCCAGCGGATATCCGGTGCGCGGATCAAGAATGTGGTGATAGCGTTTGCCGTCTTGTTCAAAATAGCGCTCGTAGGTTCCCGACGTGACGACGGACACGTTCTCAACGATCATCGTGCCAATCAGCGCATCTCCGGCGAACGGTTTTTTCAGCCCGACGCTCCAGCCCCCTTCCGGCGAGCCTAACGTCTGAATGTTGCCGCCGAGGTTAATCAGCCCCAGCTCCGCGCCCTCTTTATGCAGGTAATCCCGCACCCGGTCGGCGATATAGCCTTTGGCAATCGCCCCCAGATCGATCTCCATCCCCGCTCTGGTCAGAAACACGCTGCTGCTGGCCTCGTCAAGGAGAACATCCTCGGGCCGGGTTATCGCCAGCAGCGACGCGATTTCATCGGCAGGCGGAACGCTGTCCCCCTGAAAGCCAATCTTCCAGCGCTTCACCAGCGGACCGATCGCCAGATTAAAGGCGCTGTCCTTGAGCAAGCTTGCCGCTTTTGCACAGCGGATCAGATCAAACACCGGCCGACTGACGGTGACCGGATGCTGGCCCGCCGCATGGTTAATGTCCATCACCTGCGAGTGCGCGCGGTTGACGGTGAGCAGGTCTTCATACTGTTTGATCAGGCGAAACACGCGGGACGCGAGGGCTTCGTCATGGGAGAAGAGTTTCAGGAGGATGGGCGAGCCCATCAGAACGGCGGAGTAGCTGTAAACGCGATGGCTATCAGGCATGGCAGGAGTCCTCAGAAGTAGCCCCGGCAAGCTCCGCGCCGCCGGGGAAAATGCCGGATAGCGCTGTGCGTATCCGGCCTGGGAAGCAGGTGCCTTACATCTTTTTCGAACGCAGAGCCGCCTGATGTCCTGCAAGGGTACCAAAAATGATGATATCTGCCACTGCGTTACCGCCGATACGGTTGCCGCCGTGGATCCCGCCGACCACTTCACCGGCCGCAAACGCACCTGGCAGCACGTTGTGGTTGCTGTCCAGCACGCAGGTTTCGGTGTTGATGGTCACGCCGCCCATGGTGTGGTGCACGCCCGGTGCAATCTGAATGGCGTAGAATGGCCCTTCATTGATTGGCGCACGCAGCGCGGTGGTACGTCCAAAGTCGTCATCGTGCTGTTTTTCAACGAAACCGTTGTAACGTTCCAGGGTCGCCAGGAAAGCGTGGTAATCCATGCCGAGCGCTTCCGCCAGCGCTTTTGGCGAGCTGGCGCTGGTCACGAAGCCTTTAGCGATGTACTCATCCGCGGCTTTGTTTTTGGCGCGAACATGCTCGTCAAAGACGATGTACGCGTATTTCTCCGGCAGGGCGATGATTGACGCCGAGACTTTATCGCGGGTCGACATTTCGTTGTAGAAGCGTTCCCCTTTCTGATTGACCAGAATCGCCCCGCCGCCGCGGATGGATTCGGAAATCAGGTACGAGGTTTTCTGCTCAACGGTTGGGTGGATCTGGATCTCGCCCATATCAACCGTACCTGCCCCGATACGCTCCAGCAGCGCGATGCCGCCGCCGGTCGCCCCTTTGTGGTTGGTGGTAACGAACCCTTCCAGGTCAGGGCGGTATTTCACCACCATCTGGCTGTTAGCGCTGAAGCCGCCGGTGGCGACAATCACGCTTTTCGCTGCCACGGTGAGGGTTTCGTTCTCTTCGGTGGTCAGGCGCACGCCGGTCACTTCGCCGTTTTCGAAGATGATGTCGCTGACGGAGGTATCCAGCATCACCTCGATGTTGCGTTTGTTGACGTTACGCACCAGGCCGCTGATCAGGTAGCCGCCGACCGCTGAGCCGTCTTTTGGACGGTGGGTACGGTCAATGCTCATCCCGCCGGTGGTGGTGATGTCGTTCAGCATGATGCCGCGGGTTGCCAGCCATTCAATCGCCTGCGGCGCGTTCTCAACGAAGCGGTGCAGCAGTTCCGGGTTGTTCTTGTTGCCGCCACCTTTCAGGCTTTCCTGGTAGAACAGCTCTTTGCTGTCCTGAATGCCCTTCACGCGCTGGAAGCGGGTTTCTGCGGCGTTCATCCCGGCAGAGGCTTTAATGGTGTTGCCACCGATGGTTGGCATTTTCTCAACAATCAGCACGCTCGCGCCTTCGTCGTGCGCCTGAATCGCCGCCGCCAGACCGGCGCCGCCGCTGCCGACAACCACCACGTCCACGCTGCGGGTTTCGTTCGGGTCAACGCCCTCTTCCGCGGCCAGCGCTTTGCTGGATTTCAGCATCGCTTTAGAGACCGCTTTCTTCACCGCCTCGCTCTGGCTGGTGGCGCCGGTGATGGCATCAACGTGCGGGGTGTTGGCATCCAGAATGCGGGTGCGGATCTCTTCAAAGCTGGTGACAAACTCAACGTCTTCGCTCGGGCCAGAGGCCAGCTCGATGTCTGCAATGCGGTCAGTTTCCAGACTGACGTTAATCACCAGCTCGTTCGCGTCGTCCTGCACCTTCTCAGTAAACATGCCCGGTTTGAATTTCGATTCGCCCATGCTCATGTCGCGGATCATCGCTTCCACCAGCGAGAAGCGCCACAGCGGCTCAGGAATGTTCAGCGCCTCGCGCTGGGTGCTGTCCATAAACAGCTCCAGGTTTTCCCCTGCCGCGATGCGGTCGGTCCAGTCCGGGTAAGCGATGGTGGCACGGCCAACGGCAATCAGGTCGTAACCGTGGTCCAGCGCTTCATTGGCATCGGCGGCATTCACCACGCCGCCCACGCCCATCACCGGTACCTGAGCCAGCGTTTCAGAACGCATCGCGCAGTATTTTTCGATCAGCGGCGTCGGGTCCTGGGTGTCAACAATGGAAGGACGCAGGGTCGCGCCGACGGAGAAGTGGAGGTAGTCCACGCCGCGAGCCGCCAGTTTTTCCAGCAGGTACATGGTGTCTTCAAAGCGGATGCCCGGCACTTCAAGCTCTTCAGGAGAGAAGCGGTAGCCAATAATAAAGGCGTCGTCCGCGTACTGGCGCACCATTTTGTGGGTGATATCCAGTACTGCCAGCGGGAACTTCGCGCGGTTGTCGCGGCTGCCGCCCCACTCGTCATCGCGCTGGTTAGAGTTTGGCGAATAGAACTGCTGAATCAGATAGGTGTTTGCCCCGTGGATTTCCACGCCGTCGAAGCCGGCCTGGATGGCGCGGCGCACCGCTTCACCAAACTTGCCGATCATGCCTTCCACTTCTTCGCCAGTCAGTGCCACTGGCGTTGCTGCGCCCTCACGCGGCGCGGCAACAGCGCTTGGGCCAACCGGCGTACGGCCACCGATCAGTTTCGGGTCGACCATGCGGCCGCCGTGGTAGATCTGCAGCAGGGCTTTAGATCCTTTGGATTTGATCGCCTCCGCGATTTTCGCCAGCCCGGCAATTTTCTCATCATTATCAATCCCGATCGCGCCCGGGAAGGCGAGACCGAGATCGTCGACGAAGCAGCACTCCACAATGATGGTGCCGATGCTTCCGGAACGGGCACGATAGTACTCCACCAGTTCGCTGGTGACGGTGCCGTCGTAATAGCCGGTGCAGGTGGTCATAGGGGCCATTAACAAACGGTTTTTCAGTTCAGTGCCATTCGGTAATGTGAAGGGGCTAAGAATACGTTCGTTAGTGCTCATAATTGAAACTCCAAACTTTTTAAAATTAAGAATTCGTTATCGGATTGATTTTTTAGTTCGTCGTTATTTGCCGATGTCATGATATTAATATAATGATTTTTTTAGTTTCTAAAGTTATTACGTTAGTTAAAAAACTATTTAATCCCTGCAATAACACAATTAACACATTGGTGTTAGCGAATGTCATTTAGCCATTCACAATAATTTAAAATTCGTTAAATAATGATTGGTAAAACCACTTCTCCAAATCACTAAAAAAACCAAACAAAACAAACATATATAAAATCACAGAAAATAAAAATGTTACAAAAATGATAAAATAAACCAATAAAAAAGGGAATACCCACATACGCCAGAGTGGTTATTAATAAAAGCATAAAAATAACGCTGCAATTCTATTTTTTTGATCGCGATCAATAGTTATGGCATCCAAAAGCGCAATATAAAAACATCATCAATTTTTAATTTAGCGCCTCCATAAAAGCGTTAAATTGCTATTACTGAAAATACAAAATCGCACCTTTAATAACTAAAAAAAGCAAAGAAACTTAAGAAAGCAATTTTGACTTTTCAGTGCGACCGAATTTTTGACAACTTAAGACGTGAAACTATGAATACAAAAACTGCTGTAACGCCCCCTGTGGCGAACCAGGCATCAAATGGAAACGCAAAACGTCTGCTGATGATGGCACTGCCCGTCATCGTCGCCGTACTGCTGCTGTTTGTTCCGGTACCGGAAGGCCTGCCTCCTTACGCGTGGCACTATTTCGCTATCTTCGTTGGCGTGATCGTCGGTTTGATCTTCGAACCGCTGCCGGGCGCGGTGATCGGTCTCACCGGCGTGGTCGCCATTGCGCTGTGCAGCCAGTGGGTGCTGTTTAGCCCTGAACAGCTGGCTGATCCGAAATTCAAGCTGGCGGGCGCCTCCTTTAAATGGGCGGTGAGCGGGTTTGGTAACTCTACCGTCTGGCTAATTTTCGGTGCCTTTATGTTCGCCGCAGGCTATGACAAAACCCGCTTCGGCCGCCGTCTGGCGCTGATTCTGGTGAAATACCTCGGCCGTCGCAGCCTGACGCTCGGTTACGCGATTACGTTTGCTGACCTGCTGCTGGCACCGTTCACCCCGTCCAACACCGCGCGCAGCGGCGGGACCATCTACCCGATCATCGCTAACCTGCCGCCGCTGTACGGTTCTAAACCGAACGACCCAAGCGCGCGTAAAATTGGTTCGTACCTGATGTGGGTGGCGATCACCGCGGCCTGTATCACCAGTTCAATGTTCCTCTCCGCCCTCGCGCCGAACCTGCTGGCGCTGGCGCTGGTGAAAAGTACGGTTGGGATTGATATCTCCTGGGGCACCTGGTTCCTCGCCTTCCTGCCTCTGGGTATCCTGTTGATTCTGGCTATGCCGCTGCTGGCCTACTGGTTCTACCCGCCAGAAGTGAAGGTGAACAACGAAGTGCCGCTGTGGGCGACCCGTGAGCTGGAAAAACTGGGCAAACTGTCCCGCAACGAAATCCTGCTGCTGGTGTTCGTGTGCTGTGCGCTGCTGATGTGGATCTTCGCCGCCGCGTGGATTGAACCCGCTATGGCTGCCCTGCTCATCGTCGGCCTGATGCTGTGGACCGGCGTGCTGGAGTGGAACGATATCACCGGTAACAAAGCCGCGTGGAACACCTTCGTCTGGTTCGCCACCCTGGTTGCGCTGGCGGACGGCCTCTCCTCTACCGGCTTTATCAGCTGGCTGGGTAAAGAAGGTGGTCTGTTAATGAGCGGTATCTCTCCGGGCGTAGCGACCATCGTCCTGCTGCTGGCGTTCTACCTGCTGCACTACCTGTTTGCCAGCACCACCGCGCACACCACGGCGCTGCTGCCAGCGATGCTGACCATCGCCTCCACCATTCCGGGCATGAATATGGAAGTGTTCGTTCTGCTGATGGTGACCTCGCTGGGCGTGATGGGGATCATCACCCCGTACGGCACTGGCCCAAGCCCGATCTACTACGGTAGCGGCTACCTGCCAACCAAAGACTACTGGCGCCTCGGCACTATCTTCGGTGCCATCTTCCTGGCGGCCCTGCTGCTGATTGGCTATCCGTGGATGTCCATGATGTTCTGATTCCTGACCGCCGGACTTCTCCTCCGGCGGTTTTATTTTTTTGGAGCAAGCTATGTCAAACAAACCGTTTTTTTATCAAAACCCCTTCCCACTGGCGCACGACGACACCGAATACTATCTGCTGACCAAAGAGCACGTTTCCGTTGCCGACTTCGACGGTCAGGAAGTCCTGAAAGTCGAGCCAGAGGCGCTGACGCTGCTGGCGCAGCAGGCGTTCCACGACGCTGCGTTTATGCTGCGTCCTTCCCATCAGAAGCAGGTCGCCGCCATTCTTAACGACCCGGAAGCGAGCCAGAACGATAAGTACGTTGCCCTGCAGTTCCTGCGTAACTCTGAAATCGCCGCTAAAGGCGTGCTGCCAACCTGCCAGGATACCGGCACGGCGATCATCATGGGTAAAAAAGGCCAGCGCGTCTGGACCGGCGGCGGTGACGAAGCGGCCCTGAGTCAGGGGGTGTACAACACCTACATTGAAGACAACCTGCGCTACTCCCAGAACGCGGCGCTGGATATGTATAAAGAGGTGAACACCGGCACCAACCTGCCGGCGCAGATTGACCTCTACAGCGTTGACGGCGATGAGTACAAATTCCTGTGCATGGCAAAAGGCGGCGGTTCTGCCAACAAAACCTATCTCTACCAGGAAACCAAAGCGCTGATCACCCCGGCGAAGCTGAAAAACTATCTGGTTGAGAAGATGCGCACTCTCGGTACCGCGGCCTGCCCGCCGTACCATATCGCGTTCGTGATCGGCGGCACCTCGGCGGAAGCCACGCTGAAAACCGTGAAGCTGGCCTCCACGCGCTACTACGACGCGCTGCCAACGGAAGGTAACGAACACGGCCAGGCGTTCCGCGACGTTCAGCTCGAACAGGAGCTGCTCCAGGAAGCCCAGAACCTCGGCCTCGGCGCGCAGTTTGGCGGGAAATACTTCGCCCACGACATCCGCGTGATCCGCCTGCCGCGCCACGGCGCCTCCTGCCCTATCGGCATGGGGGTCTCCTGCTCCGCGGACCGCAACATCAAAGCGAAAATCAACCGCGACGGGATCTGGATTGAGAAGCTGGAGCACAACCCGGGCCAGTACATTCCTGAATCACTGCGCCAGCAGGGTGAAGGCGACGTGGTTAGCATCGATCTGAACAAGCCGATGAATGAGATCCTGGCGCAGCTTTCCGCACACCCGGTCTCTACCCGCCTGTCGCTGAACGGGACCATCATCGTGGCGCGCGACATCGCCCACGCGAAGCTGAAAGAGCTAATCGACAACGGTGAGGAACTGCCGCAGTACGTCAAAGATCACCCGATCTACTACGCAGGCCCGGCCAAAACGCCGGAAGGCTACGCGTCTGGCTCCCTCGGCCCAACCACGGCAGGGCGCATGGATTCGTATGTGGACTTACTGCAGTCCCACGGCGCGAGCATGATCATGCTGGCGAAAGGCAACCGCAGCCAGCAGGTGACGGACGCCTGCCATAAGCACGGCGGCTTCTACCTGGGCAGCATCGGCGGCCCGGCGGCGGTGCTGGCGCAAAACAGCATCAAGAGCCTGGAGTGCGTGGCGTATCCTGAGCTGGGCATGGAAGCTATCTGGAAGATCGAGGTCGAGAACTTCCCGGCGTTTATCCTGGTGGATGACAAAGGCAACGATTTCTTCCAGCAGATCCAGAACCAGCAGTGTAAAGGCTGTTCACAGCGCTGATTGCTTCCATACATCCGGCAAGAGCGACAGCGTTTCAGCGATTGTGCTGCGCTTGTCGCTCCCCGGCTTCCAGATGGTGACCATCGTCTGACCAATCCCCTGGCTGCCCACTTCGGTGTGCAGCCTTTTTACGTTTTGCCACTGCCCGGCGTGAAAATGCGTCGGTAAGAATCCCCAGCCGCAGCCGCGCTCCAGCAGACCGCGCAGCATCTCCGGCTCATTGGTAAAGAGGGTATGCCCGGAAATCTGCAGGCGGCGCGCCACCGGCTCGTCCGAGGCGGGGTGCATGACGACCTGAGGTACCAGGGAGAGATCGAGCAGCGACAGAGGGGAAGCACTGTCCGCAAACAGCCCGCTGGCGGCATAAAAATCCATATCGATGGCCCCCAGGGCACGCCACTCCATGTCGTTGCCCACGCTGCGGTTGCGCGCCTGGCAGATGGCCAGATCCGCGTCGTTATTCGCCAGCAGCCGTTCCGATTCATCCCGCGAGGCGCAGATAAGGCTCAGGCGGATTTTTCGCACCGCCATTTCAGCAATCACCCCGTGCAGAAAGGCTCTGGGCGTAAAAGGATCGTAGACCAGCGTCAGGTCCTGCGTCGCACCGTGCGGCACCTCTCTGGCAAACGCCTCAAAGGCTTTTACCTGCCGCATCAGGAGGTGCGCCTGGCGCTGAAGCTGTTCCCCTTCGGGCGTGAGCCGCAGGGTGCGGCCGTCGCGAATAAACAGCGCGTAGCCCAACCCATCCTCAATAAAATCAACCAGATCGCGAAGCGTCGTGCGGTCCTTCTTCAGCGCCACCGCGGCTTTACTGAGGCTCCCATTCTCGGCCACGGCGGTAAATGCCTCGAGCTGTGCAAAAGAGTAAATCAGTCCCGCCACGCTACGCTCCCTCTGTTTTTTTGGGGGATTTTCCCCCATTACGCGTTTTTTATTATAGCCCCGGGGTTTTTAAACTGAAGCCGTTCTTGACCTGTAAGAGACGGATATGAAAAACAGTAAAGTAAACCATGCCCTGCTGGCGGGCCTTGTCTTCAGCACCCTGATCTCCCCTGCGGCAGTGGCGGCCTGTAAAGGCACCGACCTCAGCGCCTGCCCTGCCCCCTTCGACACCACGCTGCCTGACACCCATAAGATGCTCACCTGGAGTCAGGCCGATCGGGTGGTGGGCTTTCGCAATGACTACCGCAACTACACCGGGGATGTTTTCCACCACGGTAACGCTGTGCCGCTGGAAATGTCGGACAAGCCGCTCACGGACGCACACTATCAGGTCAACGGCAGGCGCTACGGCCTTAAGGACTACCTCCAGCGGCAAAACGTCAGCGGCATGCTGGTGCTGAAGGACGGCAAAACCGCCTGGAAGTATCTTGGAGAGGGCAATACCGACTCGACGCTCTGGACCTCGCGCTCGGTTGGGAAATCGGTGGTATCGGCGCTGGTGGGCGTGGCCCTCAAAGAGGGAAAAATTCACTCGCTCGACGACCTGGTCACGCGGTATGAACCCGACCTGAAAGGCACCGCGTGGGACGGCGTGACGCTTAAGCAGCTTATCACCCATACCTCCGGCGTGGCCTGGAACGAGGATTACACCAACCCTAAATCCGACTTCGCGCAGCTCACCGAGTGCGAGGCGAAGCCGGGTACCTATGACTGCGTGCGCAAGCTGGTGAAGGGGTTACGCAGGGCGCACCCGGCCGGAGAGAACTGGTCTTACTCTTCGGGCGGCGCCTGGCTGCTGGGTGACGTGCTGGAGCGGGCCACCGGCATGACGCTCGCAGCCTATCTGGAGAAAAGCATCTGGCAGCCTTACGGCATGGCGAGCGACGGCGTGTGGCATGCCTACAGCAAAGGCCAGCACGACGTCGGCGCGCACGGCTTTAACGCCACGCTGGAGGACTGGGGACGCTTCGGGCAATTTATCCTGAACAACGGTACGTTACCGAACGGTAAGACCATCCTGCCGGAAAACTGGATCCGGCAGTCGTCAGACTGGACGAAGGCCAAAGGCTCGGTCTCAGACGCCCATCCCGAGGGGCTGTACGGCTACCAGTGGTGGAACAATGAAGTGCCCGCCAACGCCGCGGGCGTAGAGCCGACGGCACAGGATTCGCTGAAAGGTTCGCTCTGGGCGCTGGGCATTTTCGGACAGATGATCGTGGTGAACCCGAAGGAAAATCTGGTCATCGTCCAGTGGTCTACCTGGCCGCAGGCGGAACCGTCCTTCAGCGCCCAGCCGCTGGAAGCCTCTCTGATGTTTAGCGCGATTGCCAGGGCGCTGCGCTAAATGGCCTCCGCCGGGTAATAAAGCGGTTACCCGGCTCATTCTGAAACGCGCCTCTGCGCCACATCACAAAATCGCAATATCAGAGACTTACAGAATATTGGTGAATAAAAAGCCAACATTTTGTTAAGTTATTGTTGCCATTAATTGTATTTATTCGCCGGATTATATTCATGCAAGAAATGCATCAGTCGATGCGGCATTTGCGCTTATCTAATTCCTCATCCTGATCCAGTTTTCAGAAACAGACGCGTAAAACGTCAACAATAAACTGGAGATAACCATGTTTTCCTCAACCTCACCTGCAACCGTACGTTCGAAGGCGGGCGCGATACTTCGCGTCACGTCCGGCAACTTTCTTGAGCAATTCGATTTCTTTCTGTTCGGCTTCTATGCCACCTACATCGCCCACACGTTCTTCCCGGCGAGCAGTGAATTTGCGTCGCTGATGATGACCTTCGCCGTCTTCGGCGCGGGCTTTTTGATGCGTCCAATCGGCGCCATTGTGCTGGGGGCTTATATTGACAAGGTTGGCCGCCGCAAAGGGCTAATAGTGACGCTTTCCATTATGGCGGCAGGCACCTTCCTGATCGTGCTGATCCCGTCTTATCAAAGTATTGGGCTTTGGGCGCCGCTGCTGGTGCTGACGGGCCGTCTGCTGCAGGGCTTTTCCGCCGGCGCGGAGCTTGGGGGCGTGTCGGTCTATCTCGCGGAAATCGCCACACCGGGCCGCAAGGGCTTTTACACCAGTTGGCAGTCCGGTAGCCAGCAGGTCGCCATTATGGTCGCCGCCGCAATGGGCTTTGCGCTGAACGCGGTGCTGGAAGAGAGCGCCATCCGCGAATGGGGCTGGCGCATCCCGTTCCTGTTCGGCTGTTTAATCGTGCCGTTTATCTTTTTCCTGCGCCGCAAGCTGGAGGAGACGGAAGAGTTCAGCGCGCGCCGCCATCACCTGGAGATGCGCCAGGTCTTTAAAACGCTGCTCGCGAACTGGCAGGTAGTGGTCGCGGGCATGCTGATGGTGGCGATGACCACCACGGCCTTTTATCTGATCACCGTTTATGCGCCCACCTTTGGTAAAAAGGTGCTGATGCTGAGCGCGTCAGACAGCCTGCTGGTCACGCTGCTGGTGGCGATCTCTAACTTCGTCTGGCTGCCGGTGGGCGGTGCCCTGTCGGACCGTTTTGGCCGCAAGCCGGTGCTGATTGCCATGACCCTGCTGGCGCTGGCGACCAGCTACCCGGCCCTGACGCTGCTGGCGAACGCGCCCAGCTTCTCGATGATGCTGAGCGTGCTGCTGTGGCTCTCCTTCCTCTACGGTCTCTATAACGGCGCGATGATCCCGGCGCTGACGGAAATTATGCCTGCTGAAGTCCGCGTGGCAGGCTTCTCTCTGGCTTACAGCCTGGCAACGGCGGTGTTCGGTGGCTTTACCCCGGTGATGTCCACCGCGCTGATTGAATACACCGGTGACAAAGCCTCGCCGGGCTACTGGATGAGCTTCGCTGCGGTATGTGCCCTGCTGGCAACGCTCTACCTCTACCGCCGTCGTGCGATGTCGCTGCAAAATACCGTCAAGTCACAGGGGGCCGCATGAAACGCACGTCTCGCTATACCGCCAGCGCGCTGGTGCTGATGTTCCTGAGCGTGAGCGCCTGCGCGCAGGACGTGAAGGTCATGATTTCCGGCGGTTTCAAAGCCGCCCTGGAAAAGCTGGCGCCGGAGTATGAACGCCAGACCGGGGATAAAATTGTGGTCATCCCCGGCCCCTCAATGGGCAATACGCCGCAGGCGATCCCAAACCGGCTCGCGCGCGGCGAGAAGGCCGACGTGGTGATTATGGTGGGTGATGCGCTGGAGAAGCTCGAAAAGGCCAGCCAGACCCGGCCGGGTTCGCGAACGGAACTTGCGGACTCTCCCGTCGGCATGGTGGTAAAAAAAGGAGCGGATATACCGGACATCAGCAGCGACGCGAAACTGCGTGAAACGCTGCTGCAGGCCAGCTCCATCGCCTACTCTGACAGCGCCAGCGGCAGGTACGTCAGCCAGGGGCTGTTCAAAAAGCTGGGCATTGAAAAGGAGGTCGCCGATAAAGCGACAATGGTCGAGCGCATTCCGGTCGCCTTAGAAGTGGCAAAAGGAAAATACGCCGTCGGTTTCCAGCAGGTTAGCGAGCTGTTGCCGGTTCAGGGCGTCACCTTTGTCGGGAAAATCCCTGACAATGTGCAATACATCACGCGCTTCGCGGGTGCGGTCACTCGTCACGCTGAACATCCTGACGAGGGGAAAGCGCTGTTGACCTATCTCGCCTCACCGCCCTCACGCGCCGTCATCGAGAAGACGGGGATGATCCCCGTTACGTCCGGCGATACTGCTCGGTGATCTGCTTTTCCAGTTCAGCCGCAATGTAAGACTGGATGCGCCCCCGGCGCCGGATAAGCCCAACGGTGCGTTTCACTTCCGGCGCCACCAGCGGCAGATGCGTCAACAGCGTGTGCTCTGAGGTCGGCATTGACATGGCGGGAACGGCAGCGATGCCAATCCCCGCCTCTACCATACCGAGCATCGTGGTGACGTGACGCGTTTCGCAGACGCTGGGGCGCCCGGGAACTATATCCCCCAGCATCCGATCGAGCAGGTTACGGTTACCTGACGTTTTATCGAGGGAGATATAATCCTGCTGGTAAAACGCCTGCCACGTCAGGTGACTCTTCTGCGCCACGGGGTGATCCTTTCGGCACGCCGCGACGTAGACATCCTCCACCAGCGGCAAAAATTCGATTTCAGACGGCAGGTTTCCTGCGAAGCAGATGCCGAAATCCGCCTGGCTGCGGGCCACGGCGTCAATCACATTCCCCGCGCTGCTGTCGATGAGCTTGATGCGAACGCGCGGATAGCGAGACTGAAAACGCCGGATCACGTCAGGCATAAAGTAACAGGCCGCGGAAGGTACCGCGGCAACCGCGATCAGCCCCGTCCGCTCTTCGCTGGCCTTATCGACATCCGCGAGCATTGACTCCACGCTGTCGAGCAGCTGCGCGGAGCGCTCGGCAAAGTTTTGCCCGTAGAGCGTCAGCGCCACGCGGCGGGTGGTGCGATCGAACAGCCTGTTTCCCAGCGCGGCTTCCAGCTTTTCAATCCTGCGGCTCAGCGCCGACTGGGATAAGCAGATAGATTCAGCAGCGACACGGAAGTTACCGTATTCCACTAACGCTCTGAAAGCATAAAGATCGTTAAGGTCAAAATTCACGGGCATAGCGTCTGGATGTCCTGTCAGGGAATACGCAACAAAGTCAAAAATAATAGCGTCTTATTGACCTGCCGCAACCGGCCAGGCGTTGAAATACCGATCAGAGGTCGTTGAGATGCAGGCGGACGTACCCGGCGCGGTCGGCAATGGCCTGCCGATCCTCTTCCGTCATGTCCGCAAGCTGTTTAAAGACAATGCCCAGGCGGGGATTGTTGCCGAGACGCGCCTGATTGCGCGCAAAGAAGTCCCAGTAAAGGGCATTGAAGGGGCAGGCCTGCTCTCCGGTACGCTGGTTGTGCTGATACCGGCACCCCTGACAGTAATTACTCATCTTATGAATGTATGACGCGCTTGAGACGTAGGGCTTACTGGCCAGCAACCCGCCATCGCCAAACTGGCTCATGCCGAGGGTATTGGGCAGTTCCACCCACTCAAAGGCGTCCATATAGACGCCCAGATACCATTCATGAACCGCCTGCGGCGACAGGCCGCTGAGCAGGCTAAAGTTTCCAATGACCATCAGGCGCTGGATATGGTGGGCGTAAGCCTCGGTGAGCGACTGCCCAACGGCATGCGCCAGGCAGCGCATCTGCGTTTTGCCCGTCCAGAACCAGTCCGGCAGCGGGGCGTGCTGGTCTAAGGCATTCAGTTCCCGATAGCCGGGCATCTGCGACCAGTAGATCCCGCGCACATACTCCCGCCAGCCGAGAATTTGCCGGATAAACCCTTCAACGGCAGGCAGCGGCGCGTGGCCCAAACGCCACGCCTGCTGGGCGGCGGCAACCACTTCCCGCGGATTAAGCATCTTTGTATTCAGCGCAAACGAAATTAACGAATGGAAAAGAAAAGGTTCCTCCGTGTGCATCGCGTCCTGCCAGTTTCCAAACTGCGGGAGCACGTGCGTGATAAATTCATTCAGCCTGGCTTTGGCTTCAGAACGGTTGAGCGGCCAGCGAAAATTGTCGGCCTGCGGTTCGCCGAAGGTTTTTACGCCGCAGCGTTGGATCTCCGCCCATAAGGCGGAACGATCGTGGCAGGGACGCGCGTCCCCCGGCGCGGGAGGCTCGCCGGACCAGCGCTTGCGGTTTTCAGCATCGAAATTCCATTTCCCCCCTTCCGGCTCGCCTGCTGACGTCAACAGTACGCCATACTGACGACGCATTTCCCGGTAAAAGTATTCCATTCGCCAGCTTTTGCGCGACGCAAAAAACGCGCTGACCTGTTCCCGCACGGTGAAAAAATGCTCGCTGCTGACGCAGGCCGTGTCAACGGAGACCGTCTTCGCCCACGCCTGCAGCTGCGTATCAAGACGCCATTCGTCGGGCTCCTGCCATATCACCCTACCCGCGCCGTAATGCGCGACAAGCGCGTTGAGATTGTCTTCCAGCGCGCCGCGGTTTGAGTCATCAGAGAGCCGGACATACCTCACCCGATGCCCCTTCTCCTTTAATGCAGAGGAAAACGCGCGCATGGCGGCGAAGATAGCGATAACTTTCTGGGCGTGATGAAGCACATAGTCGGTTTCTGACCGGAGTTCCAGCATCACGTAAATGATGTTCGGACTGCAGGTATCAAACCAGCTGTGATGCGGATTAAGCTGATCGCCCAGGATCAGACGTAGCTCGGTCAACGGTGGCTCCTGCGACAGCGCTCAGAACAGTATTTAACCTCATTCCAGCATTTCGCCCATTTCTTGCGCCACGTCATGGGCCGCTGGCAGTGCACACACAGTCGACTGGGCAGGTCCTGCTTGTTACCTTTGAAATCGCTCATCTTTTCAATACCGTACTGATTTATTCACCCCACCTGCGGATAAAGGCTACGACAGACTTCACAAAATGAAGGTGATGCCCGCAAACCGCTACCCACCGCTACGTACGAAATGATAGTTTATTCAGGCTGGATTTGTCGCAGCAGGCGATATTCTGGCATCTTAACCGAATCTGACTTTCCCATTTTTGTTCAAGTGACGAGTTTGCGAGCAAAGCGATGATAAAGTGGCCCTGGAAAACGAATGAGGCTGGCCGGGATGTGGCGCTGCCATGGGATGACGCGCTGACGATCCCTGTTCTGGCTAATCTAAACCCGGATGAACAATCGAAACTGGTTCAGCTGGCGGATCGTTTTTTACAGCAAAAGCGCCTGGTGCCGCTGCAGGGGTTTGAACTCGATCCCCTGAAAAACGCCCGCATCGCGCTGCTTTTCTGTCTGCCGGTGCTTGAACTCGGCATTGAGTGGCTGGACGGTTTCCACGAAGTGCTTATCTATCCTGCGCCGTTCGTGGTGGATGACGAATGGCAGGACGATATTGGGCTGGTGCATAACCAGCGCGTGGTGCAGTCCGGACAAAGCTGGCAGCAAGGGCCGATTATCCTCAACTGGCTCGATATTCAGGACTCGTTCGACGCCTCCGGTTTTAATCTAATTATCCATGAAGTGGCACACAAGCTGGACACCCGCAACGGCGATCGCGCCAGCGGAGTACCGCTGATCCCGCTTCGCGAAGTGGCGGGCTGGGAGCACGACCTGCACGCGGCGATGGATAACATCCAGGATGAAATAGACCTGGTGGGCGAAAGCGCGGCCAGCATTGACGCCTATGCGGCAACCGACCCGGCAGAGTGCTTTGCGGTGCTCTCCGAGTACTTCTTCAGCGCGCCCGAGCTCTTCGCGCCCCGTTTTCCGGCCCTCTGGCAACGTTTCTGCCAGTTTTATCAGCAGGATCCGCTACAGCGCCTGCGGCAGAATGAGGCGTCCGGCGGGCATTCGTCCCGCCAGGTCCATTAAGCTTTTTCAGCAGGGGTACGCTCGGTTGACCATACCCCTATGCTCAGGGCTAAAAACAGCAATGCCATTCCCCACGCGGCCACCGTTAAAGACTGCTCCCCGTAAAAGCGCGTCACGACCGGCACAATCAGCGCGCTGACGCCGTAGCCTAACGTGTGGCTGGTGGCGATGACGCCCGCCCCTTTCCCCGTGGTTAGCCGATCGTTCAGCAGCAGCTGGTAGCCCGGCGTGGCCATCGCCGCCCCGAGTGACGTGATAACAATCCCCACGTAGAACAGCGCTAAACCGGCGACAGACATCAGCCCAAGACCGGCCACCATCAGCACCGCCGCGATGCAGAGCAATGTCACCGGGCTGAAATGCTGCGGGCGGACCACCAGAAACTGTGCCGCGAGCGTGGCCAGCGCGGCCACGCTCAGCAGGAGCGCAACATGATGGCTGATCTCCCGGGCGTTGCCGTTCAGCAACGGGCTTAGATGCGGTGACAGGCCAAGCTGCATCAGGCTCACCAGCGCCGCCAGCAGCAGCGCCAGCAGCAGGAACGGCAGCATGGAGGCCTGCAGGCGGGTTGCCTGGTGGGCTACCGGCGGCAGCGGCGGGTCAGCGACTTCGCGAAGCACCAGCAGCAGAGCGAGAAGCGGCGCAATCGCCATCAGCCAGAGCGGTGCTACCGGATTAACGCTGAGCATCAGCGCCGCCAGCGGCGGGCCGAGCAAACGCCCGCAGCTGAGGCCGGAGCTTATTGTCGCCAGCGCCGCCATTCTTTTCTCCAGTCCCGCACGTTGAATCGCCCACGTCTGGGCCGCAGGCACCAGCCCCGAGACCGTCAGTCCATAGAGCAGGCGCGAGAATATAAGCCCCGCCAGCCCCCAGACCGTATCCAGCCTTCCGGCCGCCATCGCCCAGACCACCAGCGCCATCACAACAAAACTGGCCAGATAGCCGCTTAGTGAGGCCAGCATGACGGACTTACACCCCTTCCGCTCGCTCTGACGCCCCCACCAGGGTGATGCCGGTAAAAAGAGCATGGATCCAAACATCAACAGCCCGGCCCAGACCGAGAGTGACAGCCCGGTCAGGGTGACCAGCTGCGGGAGCATCACCAGCAAACCGTTTTGCCCGATGCCCAGTAACCCCGCAGATAGCGCCAGAGGCCAGTTAGCTTTTGAAGTGACGTTTTCCGTCAAGGTTTCAGAGTCAGCGCGCATGAGAATGAGAACATAGTGTCAATAAATGTGTGGAAATTATGAAGTTTATGAAAACAAATATTGCAAAAATGGTTGCGAGTGTAAACAGAATGAATATCATAACGAGAATTATTATCAATCATGGAATGAGGTACATCTATGCGTGCTCTGCTCCGCGCCGCCGGTACAGACGTTGCAGCCCAGTGCTTTTTAAACGCCCTGTTGCGTGAAACGAAAGACTGGCGCTATCTCCCCGCTACCGATGCGGATGCGCTATCTGAGATCCATATCCCGCTTTCCCAAACCCAGGCGCTTCGGGTGCCGGTACGCTATTTCTCACCCACCCAGCATCATCAGTACCGTTTCCCGGCAACGCGGATTCAGAGCAACAGCGACAGGGGTGACGCCGTCACTTTCCCTCAACTGGTTGATTTAATTCTTGAAAAACCGTCCGTAAAAGGCTCGCTGGATGCCGATACGCTGGCGCGTTTTAACCAGCGCGTTCTCGAAAGCCATGCCCACACCTGGCAGGCGATTGATTTACGCCACCGCTGGGCAACCCTGCGCGATAAGCCGCTGACGTTTGCCGAAGCGGAACAGGCGCTGCTGGTCGGCCATGCGTTTCACCCGGCACCGAAGTCCCACGAGCCGTTCAACGAAGCCGAGGCGCGCCGCTACCTGCCTGATTTCGCCTCCCGCTTCCCGCTGCGCTGGTTTGCCGTTGAGAGCACGCTCGTTGCCGGCGACAGCCTGAACGCCTCCCTGCGTGAACGTCTGCTGCGCTTTGCGGCCCAGAGCGCGCCCGAGCTGCTCGGCCACTTTACCGACACCCGCTGGCTGCTGCCGATGCACCCGTGGCAGGCCGACTATCTGCTGGAGCAGGACTGGTGCCAGCGTCTGGTGGAAAACGGTTCGTTGCAGGACCTGGGTGAAGCGGGCGCACAGTGGCTGCCCACCAGCTCCTCCCGCTCGCTGTACAGCGAGACCAACAGCGACATGATTAAGTTCTCCCTCAGCGTGCGCCTGACCAACTCCGTGCGCACGCTGTCGGTGAAAGAGGTAAAGCGCGGCATGCGCCTGGCGCGTCTGGCAAAAACGGAACGCTGGCAGGAACTACAGGCACGCTACCCGACCATGCGCGTGATGCAGGAAGACGGCTGGGCGGGGCTGCGTGACGAAAGCGGCACTATTCAGGAAGAGAGCCTGATGGCCCTGCGCGTCAATCTGCTGTTCGATACGCCAGACACCCAGACCAACGTGCTGGTGAGCCTGACGCAGGCCGCGCCGGACGGCGGTGACAGCCTGCTCGCCGCGGCGGTGCGCCGTCTGAGCCAGCGTCTTGATTTACCGCTCGCCCAGGCCGCCCGCTGCTGGCTGGACGCCTACTGCGACCGCGTGTTACTTCCGCTGTTCAGCGCCGAGGCGGACTACGGTCTGGTCCTGCTGGCGCACCAGCAAAATATCCTCGTTGAGATGCAGCAGGATTTCCCGGTCGGGCTGATCTACCGCGACTGCCAGGGCAGCGCGTGGACCGAAAGCGCCGACGCGTGGCTGAAAGAGGCGGGCGAAACTGAGGTGGAAAACCGCTTTGGCGAGAGCCAGCTGCTGCGCTACTTCCCTTACTACCTGCTGCTGAACTCTACCCTTGCCGTCACCGCCGCCCTTGCCGCCGCCGGTTTTGACAGCGAAGAGAGCCTGATGTCCCGGGTGCGCGACGCGCTGGCAGAACTGCGCCGCACGGCGAAGCAGACCCGCTGCCTCGACTACGTGCTCGACAGCCCGACCTGGAACTGCAAAGGCAACTTCTTCTGCTACCTGCACGATCGCAATGAAAACACCATCGCCGATCCGGCGGTGATCTATTTCGACTTTAGCAACCCGTTCTACAAGGAGAAGGCGTGATGGCTATCGCGAATATCGTCCATTCCGGCTACTGCTTTCACTGCACCGCAACGGATCGCGCCCTGCCGCTGGCGTTGGGTCTCGACGGCAGCGCGGTGCTGGAGCGTCTGAAGGGGATCCCGGACGGCTGGCTGGTGGAAGCCCTGGATCAGCTGTTTGTGGCCGCCCCCGCGCTGACCGGCATTACGTTGCCGTGGGCGGACTGGCAGGATGAACCCCAGGCGCAGGCGCTGTTTGGCCTGGCCCACGGTGATTATCTGGCGCGCGACGCCTTCTGGCAGTTGCCGCTGTGGCTGAAGGGCGAACGCCCGCAGGCGAGCGGCGGAATGCAGTTTGACGAGAGCCGTCAACTGTACTTCCCGCTGCGCCCTCGCCGCCCGCAGGGTGAGGTGTATCGCCGTTACGATCCGCAAATTAAGCGTACCCTCAGCTTCCGCGTGGCCGACGTGGCGCTGGACGGCGAGCGTTTTACCCGCTGGATGAATAACCCGCGCGTGAACGCCTTCTGGGAGATGGCGGGCCCGCAGGCCGAGCAGGAAAACTACCTGCGCCGTCAGCTCGACTCGACCTACTGCTACCCGGTTATCGGCTGCTTCGACGATCAACCGTTCGGCTATTTTGAACTCTACTGGGCACCGGAAGACCGCATTGGCCGCCACTACCGCTGGCAGCCGTTTGACCGCGGGCTACACATGCTGGTGGGGGAAGAGAACTGGCGCGGCGCGCAGTACATCCGCAGCTGGCTGCGCGGTCTGAGCCACTACCTGTATCTCGATGAACCGCGCACCACGCGCATCGTGGCCGAGCCACGCTTCGACAACCAGCGCCTGTTCCGTCACCTTTCCTCTGCCGGTTTTGACACGGTGAAAGAGTTCGACTTCCCGCATAAACGCTCGCGCCTCATTATGAGCCAGCGTCACCGCTTCTTCAGCGAGGTGGGCCTGTGAACGCGCTCTGGGAAAAAGTGAACCGCGAGATGGTGGCGAAGATCCTCGCCGAGCTGGAATACGAGCGCACCCTGCGCGCCGAGCCGCTTTCGTCGGACGCCTGGCGCATCACCATGGGCAACGCGTCCTGGCAGTTTTGCGCCACGCGCGGGATCTGGGGCTGGCTGCATATCGACCCGGACAGCCTGACCACCGCCAGCGGCGATGCCGTCGAAGCGGAAAGCGCGCTGCTGCAGCTGGCGACGGTGCTGGAGATGAGCGACGCGCAAACGGCAGAGCACATGGAGGACCTCTACGCCACGCTGCGCGGCGACATGCAGCTGCTGCAGGCGCGTGACGCGCTGGATGCGGACGCGCTGATCCACCTCGATCCGGACGAATTACAGTGTCTGATGCGCGGTCACCCGAAGTTTATTTTCAACAAAGGTCGCCGCGGCTGGGGGCTGGACGCGCTGCGCCAGTACGCGCCTGAGTACCGCGGACGTTTTCGTCTGCACTGGGTTGCCGTTCAGCGAGAGCATCTGGTCTGGAGCAGCGACGCCGATTGCGATATCAGCGCCCTGCTGGCGAGCGCCATGGACAACGCCGAGCGCGCCCGCTTTGACGCCCGCTGGCAGGCGCTGGGCCTCGACGAGAGCTGGCTGCCCGTGCCGCTGCACCCGTGGCAGTGGCAGCAGAAGATTGCCATTCATTTCCTGCCGCAGCTGGCGCGCGGTGAGATGGTTGAGCTGGGCGAGTTTGGCGATGAGTACCTGGCGCAGCAGTCCCTGCGCACGCTCACCAACGCCAGCCGTCGCGCGCCGTTTGACATCAAGCTTCCGCTGACGATCTACAACACCTCCTGCTATCGCGGTATTCCGGGCAAATACATTGCCGCCGGGCCGCTGGCCTCGCGCTGGCTGCAGCAGCAGTTTGCCACTGACGCTACGCTTGCCCGCTCTGGCGCACAGGTGCTTGGCGAACCCGCCGCCGGATATCTGTCGCATCCGGGCTATGCGGCGCTGCCGAAAGCGCCGTACCGCTATCAGGAGATGCTGGGGGTGATCTGGCGCGAGAACCCGTCCTGCTATCTGCAGGAGGGCGAACAGGCGGTGCTGCTGGCGGCGCTGATGGAAACCGACAACGCCGGGCGCCCGCTCATCGACGCGTGGATCAGCCGTTCCGGGCTAAGCGCCGACGCGTGGCTGGAAAAGCTGTTTGAGTCATCGGTGATCCCGTTCTATCACCTGCTCTGCCGCTACGGCGTGGCGCTGATCGCCCACGGCCAGAACGTGACGCTGGTGATGAAAGACTCTATCCCGCAGCGCATCCTGCTGAAGGATTTCCAGGGCGATATGCGCCTGGTGGACGAGGATTTCCCGCAGGCCCGGAGCCTGCCGGAACAGGTGAAGGCCGTCACGGCGCGCCTGAGCGCGGATTACATCATCCACGATCTGCAAACCGGCAACTTCGTGACGGTGCTGCGTTTTATCTCGCGCCTCACGCTGCAAAGCGGCGTCAGCGAAACGCGTTTCTATCAGATCCTCGCCGGCGTTCTGCACCGCTATATGGCCGCGCACCCCGAGCTTGCCGAGCGCTTTGCGACGTTCGACCTGTTTAAGCCGCAAATTATTCGCGTGATCCTCAACCCGGTCAAACTGACCTTCTCCGAACACGACGGCGGCAGCCGCATGCTGCCGAACTACGTCACCGACCTTGATAACCCTCTTTTTCTGGCCTCCCGGGAGTCCGCGCAATGAAAACCTATGATTTCATCGGCATTGGTATCGGCCCGTTTAACCTTAGCATCGCCGCCCTCGCAGAAGGGCTGGACGGCTTTAGCTCGCTGTTTCTTGAGCGCAAACCGCACTTCTCCTGGCACCCGGGAATGATGGTGCCGGACTGCCACATGCAGACCAGCTTCCTGAAGGATCTGGTCAGCGCCGTGGAGCCGACCAACCGCCACAGCTTCCTGAACTACCTGGTGCAGCGTAAAAAGTTCTACCGCTTCCTGACCACCGAGCAGCGCACCGTTTCACGGGAGGAGTTTGCCGATTACCTGTGCTGGGCGGCGGACAACCTCACCAACCTCGCCTTCAGCCAGCAGGTACAGCAGGTGAGCTTTGATGAGAAAAGCGGCCTGTTTGAGGTAGTGACCCAACGCGATCGCTTCCTGGCGCGCCACGTCTGCGTGGGGATCGGTAAGCAGATCAACCTGCCGGACTGCGTCACGACGCAGGACGATAGCTGCTTCCATGCCAGCGAGATGATGCTGCGCACGCCGGATCTCGCGGGCAAGCGCGTTACCGTCGTCGGCGGCGGCCAGAGCGGTGCCGACCTGTTC
The DNA here is from genome assembly GCF_945957325.1 of Enterobacter sp. PL1. Lineage (NCBI taxonomy): Bacteria > Pseudomonadati > Pseudomonadota > Gammaproteobacteria > Enterobacterales > Enterobacteriaceae > Enterobacter > Enterobacter sp. PL1. Next base: position 37,605 of record NZ_CAMFKT010000018.1, on the reverse strand, counting down.
CTGAATATTTTCCGTGGCGAATGGGGCCAGCCGCTGAGCCTGAACTGGGTCTCGCGCCGCAACAACTACAACGCGCTGGATGAAGCCGCCTTTGCTAACGAGTATTTCACGCCGGAGTACGTGGACAGCTTCTCCACGCTCGGTGAAGAGGCGCGTCGTCAGATGCTGCACGAGCAGAAGATGACCTCCGACGGGATCACCACCGAATCCCTGCTGGCGATTTACCGCGCCATGTACCACCGTTTCGAAGTGCTGCGTGAAAAACCCTGGGCGCACCTGATGCCGTCCCGCTCGGTGACGGCCCTGACGCGCCTGGAAAACGGACAGCGTCTGAGCATACAGCATCACCTCGACGGCGGCCGTGAGCAGCTGGAGAGTGACGTTGTGATCTTCGCCACCGGCTATCGCGCCGTGCAGCCTGCATTCCTCGCGCCGCTGTCTCACCGCCTGCATCTGGATACGGACGAAGCCTTCTGCATCAACAACGATTTCACCCTCGAATGGGACGGCCCGCAGAGTAACCGCCTGTTTGCCGTGAATGCCGGGATGCACCGTCTCGGCATTGCCGAACCCCAGCTCAGCCTGATGGCCTGGCGCGCGGCGCGAATTTTGAATCGCGCGCACGCCGACGAGCCGTTTGAGCTGGCTACCACCCCCGGCGTTATCCACTGGCGAAGCACCACCAGCCCGGAGAACAGCCAGGTTTTTAAATCATTAGCAAAAACCTCCGAGTACTGACACACACAATCAGGGTCAACATAACAATGAAACGTTCTCATCTTTGGGTTTTAAATCCTTGCTTGCTTGCAATGCTTTCTACCTCTGCGTGGGCGGAAGAACAAAAGGAAGAAAATATCGTGGTCTCCGCCAGCCGCGCGCACCGCAGCGTGGCGGAGATGGCGCAGACCACTTGGGTCATTGAGCGGGCTGAAATTGAGCAGCAGGTTCAGGGCGGGAAAGAGATTAAAGAAGTGCTGGCGCAGCTGATTCCGGGCATGGACGTCAGCAGCCAGGGACGTACCAACTACGGCATGAACCTGCGCGGCCGCTCCATGATGGTGATGGTGGACGGCGTGCGCCTGAACTCGTCCCGCAGCGACAGCCGCCAGCTCGACTCTATCGATCCGTTCAACATTGACCGTATCGAGGTTATCTCCGGCGCCACGTCACTCTACGGCGGCGGCAGTACCGGCGGTCTGGTGAACATCGTCACCAAAAAAGGCCAGCCTGAGACCGAAGTCGAATTCCAGACCGGGGCTAAAAGCGGGTTTAACAGCCACAACGACCACGATGAGAACGTGTCGGCAGCGGTCAGCGGCGGCAACGATAACGCGTCCGGTCGTCTGTCGGTGTCGTATCAGCGCTACGGCGGCTGGTATGACGGCAATGGCGACGAGGTGATCATTGATAACACCCAGACCGGCTTACAGTATTCTGACCGTATCGACGTGATGGGCACAGGCACCCTCAACATCGACGATCATCAGCAGCTGCAGCTGACGACCCAGTACTACAAGAGCGAGTCCGACGGCAAGCATGGTCTCTATCTCGGGAAGAACTTCTCGGCGGTCACGGGGGATGCGACCGCGTACAACAAAGGTAACCTCGATTCTGACCGCGTGCCGGGTACCGAGCGCCATCTGATCAACCTGCAGTACTCCAATACCGACTTCTGGGGCCAGGATCTGGTCGCGCAGATTTACTATCGCGACGAGAGCCTGACCTACTATCCGTTCCCAACCCTGACCAAAGGCGTGGTCACCAGCATCGGCGCGTCGCAGCAGAAAACCGATTTCTACGGCGGCAAGCTGACGCTGAACAGCAAACCGGTGGACGATTTGACGCTGACCTGGGGTATGGATGCCGACCACGAAACCTTCGATGCCAACCAGCAGTTCTTCAACCTGAAAAAAGCTGCGGCGAGCGGCGGCATGGAGCTGGATAACGCCTACAACGTGAGCCGCTACCCGGGTTATAGCATCACCAACCTCGCCCCGTTCCTGCAGGCCAGCTATGACATTGACGCCATCACCCTGAGCGGCGGCGTGCGCTACCAGTACACCGAGAACAAGGTGGACGATTTTGTCGGTTACACCCAGCAGCAGGCCATCGCTACCGGGAAAGCTACCTCCGCCGACGCGGTGCCGGGCGGGAAAACCGATTACAACAACTTCCTGTTTAACGCCGGGATCCTCGGTCGGCTGACCGAACAGCAGCAGGTGTGGTTTAACTTCTCCCAGGGCTTCGAAATCCCGGACCTGGCGAAGTACTACGGCTCCGGGACCTATCAGCTCAGCAACGGTCACTATCGCCTGCTGAACAGCGTCAACGTCAACGACTCGAAGCTGGACGGTATCAAGGTCAACGCTTATGAGCTGGGCTGGCGCTACACCGGGGATAACCTGCGCACCCAGGTTGCGGCGTATTACTCGCTCTCGGATAAAACCATCACCATCAACAAGACGGACATGACCATTAACCTGGAAGACGACAAGCGTCGTATCTACGGGGTGGAAGGTCAGGTGGACTACTTCTTCACCGACAGCGACTGGAGCACGGGCGCGAACTTTAACGCCATTAAGTCGGAAACTCGCGAAAACGGGAAATGGGAGAAGCTGACGGTAGACAGCGCCAGCCCGTCGAAAGCCAGCGCGTGGGTCAACTGGGCGCCGGGCGACTGGACCCTGCGCGTGCAGAGCACGCAGACCTTTGACGTCTCTGACGCCGACGGCAAGAAGATCGATGGCTATAACACGGTCGACTTCCTGGGCAGCTACGCCCTGCCGGTGGGTAAAGTCAGCTTCAGCGTGGAGAACCTGCTGGACAAAGACTACACCACCGCCTGGGGCCAGCGCGCGCCGGGGCTGTATAGCCCAACCTACGGTGCACCGGGTCTGTATACCTATAAAGGCCGTGGACGGACGTTTGGTCTGAACTACTCCGTTCTGTTCTAATCCTCAGCGTCGCCTGCGGGCGGCGCATTTTGCTGTGTAATTTCGAAGCAAATTTACTATAAAATCAGCGATTTGCTGAAATTGTCGGCAAACGAACAAAAAGCGCGATTTCACCCTTTGACAAGGCGAACTGAGGTCGCTACTATGCGCCTCGTTCACACGATTCCTCTGTAGTTCAGTCGGTAGAACGGCGGACTGTTAATCCGTATGTCACTGGTTCGAGTCCAGTCAGAGGAGCCAAATTAGAAAAGCCTGCTTTTGAAGCAGGCTTTTTGCTTTTCTGCGTCGGGTAAAATTGTCGGGTGGCGGCTTCGCCTTACCCGACCTACGGAACTGCATCTCTGAAGTTATCTCTAAATCGCATCCAGCCTGGCAATCACCTTTATCTCAAACTGGAATCCGTACAGCCACGTCACGCCGATCCCGGTCAAGGTAGGATAAGGCGCGTCCCCCCAATATTCTGGCAGGATACTCCAGATAGCGTCGAGGTTTGACTCGGGATCGACGACAAAGAGGGTCACGTCAACCACGTCAGCGAACGTGCAGCCCGCAGCCGCGAGGACAGCATTAAGATTATCGAAGGCCAGCCTGACCTGCGCTTTCAGATCGGGTTCAGGCGAACCATCCTCGCGACTACCCACCTGCCCCGAAACGAACAAGAAACCGTTGGATTTGATGGCCGGTGAATAGCGATTGCGCTCATAGAGCGCCTGCCGACCGGAGGGGAAAACTGCTTCGCGTGCTGTCATGTTTGTACCTTTGCAATAGGGCAAAATCAGCCCGTTGAACATAAAGACACTTTACAGGTGCAGGTTCGGGCGGATAAACAAGCGACTTTGTCCATCATTGTTTGTAATATCCAAACAATCGGTGAAAAGAGAGGATAAGGAATGGATCGTTTCGACGCGATGCGCACCTTTGCTCGCGTGGTGGAGGCAGGTAGTTTCACAAAGGCTGCCCAAACGCTTCATATGAGCAAAACCACGGTGACGCAGCTCATTCAGCAGCTGGAAGCGCGCCTGCGCGTCAAATTGCTCCATCGCACCACCCGCAGGCTCGGTGTGACCCCCGATGGCGCGGTCTACTACGAACGCGTCATCCGCCTGCTGGCGGACATGGAAGATGCTGAAAACAGCCTGTCCAGCGCGACGATGACGCCCAGGGGACGGCTACGGGTTGATGTGCCCAGTCCGCTGGCCCGCCTCATCCTGGTGCCGGCGCTACCGGCTTTTCACGCACGCTACCCGGATATCCAGTTCGATATGGGCGTGAGCGACCGGGTGGTGGATCTGATCGGCGACAACGTGGATTGCGTCCTGCGCGGTGGCGAAATCAACGACCAGTCCCTGATCGCACGCCATGTCGGCGATTTGCACATCGGTGTTTACGTCGCACCGAGCTATCTGGAACGCCTCGGCGCCCCGGCGCACCCGCGAGAGCTGGAAAACACCGACCATCGCATTGTAGGGTTCTTGTCCTCACGCACCGGTAAGATTGATCCGCTGGTACTGCGCAGTGAGAGTGAACATATTGACATCACGGGCAGCTATGTCCTTGCCGTGGATGATGGCAATGCTTACCTCGAAGCTGGGTTAGCCGGGTTAGGCGTGATTGCGCTGCCGGTCTATATGGCAGAAGCGCATCAGGCTTGTGGTTCCTTGATTCGGCTATTCGAACATTGGCGTATTAAGCCAATGCCCCTGTACCTGGCATTTCCGCCTAACCGCCACGTCAACGCCAGACTGCGCGTTTTTATTGATTGGATCGTTGAATTGATGCAGCAGCATATCCCTAATTCCAATAATAAGTCACTCCCTCCCAGCCCCTGATTCGCTCATTAGGGTTGGTTACTTTCCACAGCACTCACCGCTCGCCGCCAGGCCGCCACCTCCTCATCCAGCCACGCCACAAAAAGCCCCACCTCCGGCTTCTCCTCCTTTGACTGCGCTGTCACCAGCCAGTAAGGCCAGGGATATGGCGCAGTGATGGAGGTTAGCTGGACCAGTTCACCTCGGGTGATGGCATCCTGAACCAGAGAGCGACGCTCCAGCGCGATGCCTTTCCCGAGCCGAACGGCTTCGATAATGATATTAGAGTCGTTAATACATAAACCGCCAGGCACGATCTCTTTCTCCAGCCCCGCATTCACGCACCACGTTTTCCACGACTCCATGGAAAAAATAAGATGACTCTTTGCAATCTCCGCTGGCGTAGCGGGCAGCACGCCCCCGTTATAGCCCGGTGCGGCCACCACAATGAGCTCATCGGAAAAAAGATAATGACTTTCGCTCCCTTCCCAGTTTCCCTGCCCCATCCGTATCGCGATATCTATCCCTTCCTGCTGCAGGCTGGTGACCGTCAGACTGGCCTGGATCCGCAGGGTGATAAGCGGATACTTCGTCCGAAAGCGTTCCAGACGCGGTAATAACCAGTGGCATCCAAATGACGGCACCATCGCCAGCGTCAACTCCTGCTTTCTCGGCTTCACCTGCACGAGCCGGGTGGCATCCGCGATGTGGTTCAACGCCTCGCGTACCTGTAAGGCATAGAGCCGCCCTTCTTCGTTGATCTGCACTCCTCGCCCCTGACGGATAAACAGCTTTACGCCCACCATCTCCTCCAGCGTTTTGATCTGCTGGCTGATAGCGGAATGGGTAACGTGGAGTTCTTTCGCCGCCAGCGTCACGCTGCCAAGACGGGCGACGGCTTCAAAGCTTCGCAAACTGGCAATGGGTGGAAAATCCGACATGAAAGCACTTCCTTATCTGCGCTGGATATACAGCGGCAACCTGACCATATGTCAGTAATACTAACCCTTACGGTAAGATACTGAAGATATTCGCCATGCAAATTGTATTGTAATGTCGGGTCATCCTTTTCAATGACGCGTTCTTTCACACAGACAGGAAAACGGGAAAGATGATTAAGCTTGTTGGCATGATGGATTCACCTTATGTACGGCGCGTGGCGATCTCCCTTGAGCTTTATGGCGTTGAGTTTGAAAGCCAGCCGCTGTCAGTCTTTAGCACCTTCGACGCATTCTCCCGGATCAACCCCGCGGTAAAAGCCCCGACGCTGGTTCTGGATAACGGAATACGTCTGATGGATTCCTCGCTGATTCTGAATTATTTTGAGGCTCAGGCCGACCCCGAGCGGAGACTCCTGCCCGTCACGCCGGATGCGCAGGCAAACGATCTTCAGACGCTGGGCTTTATTCTCGCCGCCGCTGAGAAAGCGGTGCAAAATGTGTATGAACACAACCTGCGCCCGGTGGAAAAGCAGCACGTTTCATGGGTCGAACGCATTACAATCCAGCTGCTGGCGGCCTGCAGGGAATGGAATACCTTACTGGAGGGGCGTCCCGCCACCGCCGTTCCCGATCAGGTTGCCGTCACGAGCACGGTTGTCTGGACTTTTATTCAGTCGATGATCCCGCAGGTCGTTAACGCAGCGGATTTTAGAACGATTCAGGCGTTTGCCGAATCATTCGAATCGCAGTCGGCCTTCAAAAAATATCCATTCAATTAAATGCAGAGCCCGGTAAGCACTCGCCACCGGGCAAACCCGCACCTAAATCTGATAATCAATCGCCACTTCTTCCGGCTCCATCACCTGACGTTTAATCTCATCCACCGACAGCCCGGCGTTGCAGAGCTCGATAAAGCGCCACACATAGTTACGCTGCAGCTGTCCGCGCTTCAGGCCAAGCCATACGGTGTTGGCGTCAAACAGATGACGCGTGTCAAGACGCACCAGGTTCCCGTCCTCGCGTTCTCCGCTGGACTGTTCCGCCACCAGGCCAATACCCAGACCCAGCTCGACGTAGGTTTTGATGACGTCAGAGTCCTGCGCGCTCAGCACGATGTCGGGCGTTAACCCTTTACGATTGAAGGCTTCATCTATACGCGAGCGTCCCGTGATCCCCTGGCGATAAGTAATGAGCGGCCATTTCGCAATGTCTTCCAGCGTCAGGGGAGAGACCTGATTCAGCGGATGATCGACCGGGAGCAGTAAGCTGTGATACCAGCGGAACCAGGGGAACGCCACCAGCAGCGGGTCGTTGCTCAGGCGTTCGCTGGCGATACCGATATCCGCCCCACCGTTTTGCAGCAGCACTTCAATTTCCTGCGGCGTGCCCTGGATAAGCTCCAGACGCACCTCCGGAAAAAGTTCGCGGAACGCCTTAATCACCGGCGGCAGGCTGTAGCGCGCCTGGGTATGGGTGGTGGCGATGGTGAGCACGCCGGAGGCATCATTGGTGAAGAGATCCGCCAGGCGACGCACGTTGCTGGCCTCGTTGAGGATCCGCTCAGCGATGGTGAGCAATGCCTTACCCGGCTCCGTCATGCCGAGCAGCCGCTTGCCGCGACGGATAAAGATCTCTATGCCCAGCTCCTCCTCCAGCTCGCGGATATGGCGGCTGACGCCGGACTGAGAGGTATAAAGCATATTGGCGACCTCGGTCAGGTTGTAGTCCCGCCTGGCCGCCTCACGGATAATTTTAAGTTGCTGGAAATTCACGATTCACTCCGGCGCATCTGACATAGCTCTATTGTTAGAGTCAGCCGAGCTGCAGAACAAATAATAAAAACCAGCATCTTATGCTTTTATGGAATATCAGCTCACGAGCTGGAGTTCACGGTTCTCAAGCGATGGCTTGCTGACCAGCGACATCAGAATCTCTTTTACCGCCTGCGCCTGTGGCGACAGCGAACCGCGTGCGGACATATTCAGCGAGAGCGGCAGGCTCATCGAAGGCGTGGTGATCCGCGCCATCCAGCCGTTTGCCGCGCTGCACAGCGAACGCGCGGCGGATTCCGGCAGCACGGTGACGCCCATGCCGCTGGCAATGGCCGCGGTCAGCGTGGAAATCGAGTCAATTTCGCCGATGATTTTGGCCGTCAGGCGGCGCAGGGAGAACGCTTCGTCCACGCGCACGCGCACGGCGCTGTAGTCGCGCGGTAGATAGAGGTTCATCTCTGCCACGGCGGTAAGGTCGACACTCTGGCCCGGACAGTCGCGGGTGCCCACGAGATAGAGATCTTCTTTCAGCAGCGGCTGGCTGGTGATCCCGGCCACCGGGGAGCGATCGTAAAGGACCGCCATGTCCAGCTGGCCGTTGAGCAGTTTGTCATTCAGTACGGACCCGCTGTTTTCGTGCAGGTACACCAGCACTTCAGGCAGCTCAGCGCGAACGGCCTGCAGCAGCGGCATGGTAATAGAGGACGCGGCCGTTCCCGGCGCCAGGCCAATAGAAACGTGTCCGCTCAGGGTCTGGCCCACGTTATTCACCGCCAGCTGCGCCTGCTCGCACTGGCGCAGAATCGTGCGGGCATGGGTATAGAGAATTTTTCCGGCTTCCGTTGGCGTGACGCCGCGTTTGGTGCGGATCAACAGCTGCTGATCCATCTCGCCTTCCAGAGTAGCCACCTGCTGGCTCAGCGCAGGCTGCGCGATATGCAGCACTTCTGCTGCTTGAGTCAGGCTGCCGATATCGACGATTTTTACGAAGTATTTCAGTCGTCTTAAGTTCATTTTGCCCCCTGTTCGAAATGCTGTGCCGGAACCGGCTGTCGTTGTTGAACAGGTTTTGCAATATGAATGCCACTTTTACCAGGCGGTCTGAATCGGGCGCTAAGCGCCTGAAAATAAGGAAACCTAATCATGGAGGGGGGTTTTATTACCGAAACAGCAGTTTATGATCTGCCCCATTAGAGGTATATCCGCACCAAAGCGGTGCATTCCGCTGTCAAAAACAGCACTTTGCCGATTTTGTCAGCAAACGATCAAAAGGCGGCGATCCACCCTTTGACAAGGTGAACGCAGGTCGATAATATGCGCCCCGTTCACACGATTCCTCTGTAGTTCAGTCGGTAGAACGGCGGACTGTTAATCCGTATGTCACTGGTTCGAGTCCAGTCAGAGGAGCCAAATTTGAAAAGCCTGCTTTTAAAGCAGGCTTTTTGCTTTTCTGGGTTGGGTTAAATTGTCGGGTGGCGGCTGCGCCTTACCCGACCGACAAAAACCTCGAATCGTAGGCCGGGTAAGGCAACGCCGCCACCCGGCGAAAATGTCCTCAATTGCCGAGCTTCACCGGCATCCCTGACCGCCGTTCCAGCTCAGCACCTGCACCCTCGTTGATCAACTCTGTCCGCAGCGCGGCCGATATCGGCAGCGGCACTTTCCGGGTCGATTCAAATTCCGCACGGTTACGTGACAACGGCTCATGCACTTCCACCCAGCGGCTGCCGTCCGGTTCCGTGGTGACTTTAACGGGCCGATCGATAAGCTGCACGCGGGTTCCGACGGGAACATTATCGAAAAGGTATTTGATGTCGTTATTCCGCAGACGAATACAGCCCTGGCTCACCCGCAGCCCGATGCCGAAATTAGAGTTTGTGCCGTGTATGGCATACAGCCTGCCGATATAGATCGCATACAGCCCCATCGGGTTATCCGGCCCGGCGGGTACGAAGGCAGGCAGAGTTTTTCCCTCTGCCGCATAGGCACGGCGCGTATTGGGCGTCGGAGACCAGGTGGGTCCCACCTGCTTACGTTCAACCGCCGTTACCCAGTTACGCGGGGTTTCGCGCCCGGCCTGACCGATGCCGATGGGCAGCACTTCAACGGTATTGCTGCCCGGCGGGTAATAGTAGAGACGCATTTCCGCCACGTTAACGACAATCCCCTCGCGAACGGTGTCGGGCAAAATCAGCTGCTGGGGAATGACCAGCCGGGTGCCGGATTTAGGCAAAAAAGGATCCACGTCCGGGTTCGCTTCCAGCATATTGCTCAACCCCTGCCCGTACTGCGCGGCAAACGCCTCAAGCGGTAACGTATTATGATCCGGCACGGTAATGACCTGCGAGCTCCCCACCAGGCGACTGCCCGTCGGCGGTAAAGGATAGCTCACCGCCTGCACGCTCTGGCTGATGAGTAACGCAGCAAGACAGCCCAACGCCTTTTTACGACACATATTCCCTTCCTCAGTCGCTTCGCTCTTTAGTAAGCATAGCGTAGCCGTTTTGCATTACCCATCAGGAAATAAAATCAGTTTGCACAGGCCCCCTGTCGCGGTAGTCTCATAGGTTCCGTTTATATGACGGCCGCTATGTGAGTGACCTTTTCTTATACCAATAATTAAAAATCAGTGCAGACAGGACAACTATGGACTCCACTCTCACCTCCACACATCCCAACGAGGAGACACCTTCGCTCAATCGTGCCCGCCGCGCCGCACTCGGCAGCTTCGCGGGTGCCGTCGTCGACTGGTATGATTTTCTGCTCTACGGCATTACCGCCGCGCTGGTGTTTAACCGCGAATTTTTTCCGCAGGTCAGCCCCGCGATGGGCACCCTCGCCGCGTTTGCCACCTTCGGCGTCGGTTTTCTGTTTCGCCCGCTGGGCGGGGTGATCTTCGGCCACTTTGGCGACCGCCTCGGCCGCAAGCGCATGCTGATGCTTACCGTCTGGATGATGGGGATCGCCACGGCGCTGATTGGCATTCTCCCGTCGTTTTCCGCGATTGGCTGGTGGGCACCGGTATTGCTGGTGACATTACGGGCGATTCAGGGCTTCGCCGTGGGCGGTGAATGGGGCGGTGCGGCGCTGCTATCCGTTGAGAGCGCGCCCAAAAATAAGAAAGCGTTTTACAGCAGCGGCGTGCAGGTCGGATACGGCGTGGGTCTGCTCCTTTCTACCGGGCTGGTCTCCTTGATCAGCCAGCTCACCACCGACGAGCAGTTCCTGAGCTGGGGCTGGCGCATTCCGTTCATCTTCAGCATCGTTCTGGTCATCGCCGCGCTGTGGATCCGTAACGGCATGGAGGAGTCGGCAGAGTTCGAAAAGCAGCAGGAAAAACCGGCCGTCAAAAAAAGGCTGCCGGTCATGGAGGCACTCGTCCGGCATCCTGGCGCTTTTCTGAAAATTATTGCCCTGCGCCTGTGTGAACTGCTGACGATGTATATCGTCACGGCGTTTGCCCTGAACTACTCGACGCAGAACCTCGGCCTGCCGCGTGAACTGTTCCTGAATATCGGCCTGGTGGTTGGCGGGATCAGCTGCCTGACCATCCCCTGCTTCGCCTGGCTGGCGGACCGCTTTGGCCGCCGTCGCGTCTATATCACCGGGGCGCTGGTGGGAACCCTCAGCGCCTGGCCATTCTTTATGGCGCTGGAGGCACAGTCGATCTTCTGGATTGTCTTCTTCGCCATCATGCTCGCCAACGTCGCTCACGACATGGTGGTCTGCGTCCAGCAGCCGATGTTTACCGAACTGTTCGGCGCCAGCTACCGCTACAGCGGCGCGGGCGTGGGCTACCAGGTCGCAAGCGTGGTCGGCGGCGGGTTTACGCCATTTATTGCCGCCGCGCTGGTGACCTTCTCCGGCGGGAACTGGCACAGCGTGGCGATTTATCTGCTGGCCGGTTGCCTGCTCTCTGCTGCGACGGCCCTGGTGATGAAAGAGCCCCGCCACACCTGATCGCCCTTTTGTTTCACAGGCGTGTGACATACTATCGGGTAGAGTCGCACACCTGTGGAACAAGGAGACAGAGATGAATAATAAGGGCTCCAGCCTGACCCCGGCTCAGGCGCTGGAAAAACTCGACGCGCTGTATGAACAGTCCGTCAATGCGCTGCGCAGCGCCATCAGCGAATATATCGAAACAGGGAAACTTCCCGACCAAAAGGCCAGAAACGAGGGCCTTTTTGTTTATCCATCGCTCTCTGTGACCTGGGACGGCAGCGCCAGCACGACGCCAAAAACCCGCGCCTACGCCCGTTTTACCCACTCCGGTTGCTACAGCACCACCGTCACCCGCCCGGCCCTGTTCCGCCCGTATCTTGAAGAACAACTTACGCTGTTGTACCAGGATTACGGCGCGCACATTGCCGTTGAGCCCTCGAAGCATGAGATCCCCTATCCGTACGTAATTGACGGTTCGGCGTTAACCCTTGACCGCTCCATGAGCGCGGGGCTGACCCGCCACTTCCCGACGACGGAACTGTCGCAGATTGGCGATGAGACCGCCGACGGGATTTATCACCCGGCAGAATTTTCTCCTCTGTCGCACTTTGACGCCCGCCGGGTCGATTTCTCCCTGGCGCGACTGCGCCACTACACCGGTACGCCCGCTGAACATTTTCAGCCGTTCGTACTCTTTACCAACTACACCCGCTACGTCGACGAGTTTGTCCGCTGGGGGTGCAGCCAGATCCTCGACCCGGAAAGCCCGTATATTGCGCTCTCCTGCGCGGGCGGGATCTGGATCACCGCAGAGACCGAAGCCCCCGAGCAGGCCATCTCCGATCTGGCATGGAAAAAGCATCAGATGCCGGCCTGGCACCTGATCACCGCCGACGGTCAGGGCATTACGTTGATTAACATTGGCGTCGGCCCCTCGAACGCCAAAACCATCTGCGACCATCTGGCGGTACTGCGCCCTGACGTGTGGCTGATGATTGGCCACTGCGGCGGCCTGCGTGAAAGCCAGCTGATTGGCGACTACGTGCTCGCCCACGCCTATCTGCGCGACGACCACGTGTTGGATGCGGTGCTGCCGCCGGATATCCCGATCCCGAGCATCGCCGAAGTACAGCGTGCGCTGTATGACGCCACCAAAGCGGTCAGCGGCATGCCGGGTGAAGAAGTTAAGCAGCGCCTGCGCACCGGTACGGTCGTCACGACGGATGACCGCAACTGGGAGCTGCGTTACTCAGCCTCCGCGCTGCGGTTCAACCTGAGCCGCGCGGTGGCCATTGATATGGAGAGCGCCACCATCGCCGCACAGGGCTATCGCTTCCGCGTCCCGTACGGCACGCTGCTGTGCGTCTCCGATAAGCCGCTGCACGGCGAAATTAAGCTGCCGGGCCAGGCCAACCGTTTCTATGAAGGGGCCATCTCAGAGCATCTGCAAATTGGCATTCGCGCCATCGACCTGCTTCGGGCGGAAGGTGACAGACTGCATTCCCGCAAGCTGCGCACCTTCAACGAGCCGCCGTTCCGCTAATAACGATAAGGAATAACCATGTCCAGCACATCTCCGCTCTCTGCCCTGCGCCACTGGCTTGAGGCCAGCCATCTCGACGGGATGATCGTCCCGCGTGCGGATGCGTGGCAGAGCGAATACTGCGCGCCCTGTGACGAAAAGCTGGCCTGGCTGACGGGCTTTGACGGTTCTGCCGGCGTCGTGCTGGTACTGAAGGATAAAGCGCTGCTGTTCGTCGACGGGCGCTATCAGGTGCAGGCCCGCGTTCAGGTGAATCTGGACGAGATTGAAATTCACCACCTGCACAACGAGCCGCTGGCTGAATGGCTGGCAGAAAACGTGGAGGCAGGCACGCGCATCGGTTTTGACGCACTGCTGATGACCAATACGGAGTTTGAGCAACTGTCCGCCACGCCGTGCAAGCTGGTACCGCTGAAGGCTTCGCCGTTTGACGCCTTATGGACCGATCGCCCTGCCGCACCGGCGGGGCTTATTCGTGAAATGCCGGTTGAAGTAAGCGGTGAAAGCAGCCAGGACAAACGTCAGCGCGTCGCTGCCGTGCTGGCCGCGAACAATGCTGATTATCTGGCCGTTACGCTGCCGGATAACATTGCATGGCTGCTCAACGTAAGGGGCTCAGATATCCCAACCAGTCCGGTACCGCTCTCATTTGCCCTGCAGAGTCGTGACGGCCACGTTGAGTGGTTTGTAAACGACAACAAGCTCGGCGCCCTGCCTGAAGACGTGCGTAATGCGTTTACGATTGCCCCGCAGGACGCCTTCATCGAACGCTGTCAGCAGATTGCTGCAGGCAAACGGGTGATGGTTGATGCCGATTCCGCTCCGGTCGCCCTGCGCTTTGCCATTGAACCACGGGGAGAGATTGTCTGGCGAACCGATCCCATCACCCTGATGAAGGCCACCAAAAACCCGATCGAGCTGGCTGGGTATCGCGCGTGCCATCACCAGGACGGTGCCGCCTGGGTCAACTTCCTGGCCTGGCTGAGCCGCGAAGTGCCGCTGCGCGAGGCGGCAGGAAATCCGCTCACCGAGCTGGAAGTGCAGGCGCAGCAGCTCGCGTTCCGTAAACAGCAGCCCGGGTTTATCGAGCAAAGCTTTGCGACCATCTCCGCCTCTTCGAGCAATGCGGCGATGTGCCACTATCATTCGAGCGAGGCCAGCAACAAGCCCATCGGCCATGATCATTTTTACCTGAACGATTCCGGCGGTCAGTACGTTAATGGCACCACCGACGCCACGCGCACGCTGGTCTGGGGTAAGGTCGACCCGCAGCAGCGCCTGCACTACACCGCCGTGCTGAGAGGCTTTCTGTCGCTCATTACCCTGCAGTTCCCCTCTGGCACTCAGGGGCATCAGCTGGATGCCTTCGCGCGTCGTCCGCTGTGGGAGATGGGGCTGGATTACGATCACGGCACAGGGCATGGCGTGGGGCATCAGCTTCTGATCCATGAGAACCCGCATCGCATCGCCAAATAGGTCAACCCGTGGCCGCTGGTGGCGGGCAATATCATGACGATTGAACCTGGCTACTATCTGGGCGATAGCCACGGGATTCGCATTGAAAACCAGGTGGAGATTGTGGAGAGCCGTCCGGGATTCTGTAAATTTGCCTCGCTGACGCTGATCCCGATTGATTTAAGCCAGGTCGAGCTGGATCTGTTGAGCGAACAGGAAAAAGCGTGGCTGGATGCGTATCACCAGCAGGTGCGTGAGGCGCTGTCACCACTGGTGAACAGCGATGCGCGTTCGTGGCTGGAAGAGGCGACGGCACCGGTTCGTGTGAACGGATAGTGCGGCTTTTACCCGACGCAGAAAAGCAAAAAGCCTGCTTTAAAAGCAGGCTTTTCAAATTTGGCTCCTCTGACTGGACTCGAACCAGTGACATACGGATTAACAGTCCGCCGTTCTACCGACTGAACTACAGAGGAATCGTGTGAACGGGGCGCATATTATCGATGCTCCCCCATGATGTCAAAGGCAGAATGCATATTTCCGATCGTTTGCCGATTTATTCTCCACTTCGCGCAATTGTCAGGCATTTTTCCGCGGGTATTTCCACAGCCAGCGCCCGCTGACCATGCGCCAGTAGAACAGCGCGCCCCGTACGGCCCAGTCCAGGAACATACCCAGCCAGACGCCGACTACGCCCCATCCGAGCATCACCCCGAGCGTATACCCCGCCACAACGCGACATCCCCACATGCCGAGCATCGACACCCACATCGCAAAGCGGGCGTCACGCGCGCCCTTCAGCCCGGCTGGCAGTACCCATGAGGCCGCCCAGATGGGCATAAAGGCCGCATTGAGCCAGATGAGGATTTTAACGACCTCTTTAACGTCCTCTTCGTGGGTATAGAACGAGGCCATCAGCCCGGCAAACGGCGCCGTTCCCCAGGCAATCACGGTCAGTCCAATGGTTGACAGCCAGAAAACGTGGCGCAGCTGCCGCTCAGCCTGGCCAATCTGTCCTTTCCCGAGCCGTTTCCCGGTAATGATAGTCGAGGCCGAACCCAGCGCGTTACCCGGCAGGTTAATCAGCGAGGCGATAGAAAAGGCGATGAAGTTACCGGCGATAACGTCGGTGCCCATCCCGGCGACAAACATCTGCGTCAGCAGCTTCCCGCCGTTAAACAGCACCGACTCAATACTGGCGGGAATGCCGATCCCCATCACTTCCCAGATAATGGCGAAGTTAAAGGGGCGGAAATAGCTCTTCAGCGTGAGGCGCAGCGAGGGGGTGATCCCCGCCATCAGCACCCCGATAATCGCCGCCGCACCGATATAGCGTGAAATGGTTAACCCCAGTCCGGCGCCGACGAACCCCAGCCCGTCCCACGAGAACACGCCGTAGATCAGCACGCTGCTGATGATGATATTCAGGATATTCATTCCGCCGTTGATCAGGAGCGGAATTTTGGTGTTACCTGCCCCGCGCAGCGCGCCGCTGCCAATCAGGGCGATAGCCGCCACCGGATAGCTGATGACGGTCATCTCCAGATAGGTCAGCGCCAGGTCTTTAACCTCGTTCGTGGCTTCCCCGGCGACAAAATCGATAATCTCTTTACCGAAATAGTGAATCACCGCCGCCAGAACAATCGAAAAGACAGTCATGATCATCAGCGACTGGCGGGCTGCCTCGCGCGCACGTTTGGGATCGAGCTTGCCGAGGCTAAAAGCCACCACCACCGTCGTCCCGAGATCGATGGCAGCAAAAAATGACATCACCACCATGTTAAAGCTGTCCGCCAGCCCGACCCCCGCCATCGCCTCTTTCCCCAGCCAGCTCACCAGGAAGGTGCTCAGTACCCCCATCAGCAGAACGCAGGTATTTTCCAGGAAGATAGGCACAGCAAGAGGGGTGATTTCACGCCAGAACAGGACACGATAGCTTTTACGTTTTGCATACCATGGCGTGCGCGCGATCGCCTGGCGTAAGGAGGCAGTGACGTTCAAAATGGACCTTAGCGAGAAAAGTTGAAACTCCATTTCAAATGATGGGGGAGAAATGCTAATCCTGCAAAGTATTTTCCTGAAAAAAGATGTGTGGAATTACAACAAACTGACGACAGAATCAGCAATCAGTCGATTTTCCCTAAGATCAGGTTTGACAAAAGTTTTTTCGCCGCTAAGATAAGCCTCCACAACGATTCCTCTGTAGTTCAGTCGGTAGAACGGCGGACTGTTAATCCGTATGTCACTGGTTCGAGTCCAGTCAGAGGAGCCAAATTTAAAAAGCCTGCTTTTAAAGCAGGCTTTTTGCTTTGCGGATGAGGGAAAATGAACGCTCTGTTTGTCTACGGCACGCTGCGCCCGGGCCATTCTAATGCGCATATCCTTGAAAACATCGGCGGTGAATGGCTGGCCGGTTTCGTCT
The DNA here is from genome assembly GCF_945957325.1 of Enterobacter sp. PL1. Lineage (NCBI taxonomy): Bacteria > Pseudomonadati > Pseudomonadota > Gammaproteobacteria > Enterobacterales > Enterobacteriaceae > Enterobacter > Enterobacter sp. PL1. The sequence goes on along the minus strand of NZ_CAMFKT010000018.1, from coordinate 20,768 downwards.
CCGGTACGTTCTACGAGCGCGGCTGGGGTGCGGCGGCGGACTTTCCCGGGATTGTCCTCCACTCCGATGGACCGCGCGTCGAAGGCTATCTGTTTATCTCTGATAACCTTTCCGCACACTGGCAAATGCTGGATGAGTTTGAAGACGGCTATGACCGGGTTGAGGTCACGGTGACCACCACTGAAGGCAAGCAGGTTCAAGCCTGGATTTATCAGCTACAGCCACATTCTGAGTCATAAAAAAAGGCTCTCTGTCACCAGAGAGCCTTTTTCACGATTCGCTGCGATTACTCGCTTTTTGCTTCGCCGTTTTTGATTTCGCCCATCACTTTCAGCTTCTTAGAGATGTCGCGACGCTCTTTGGACAGTTCAGCATTTTTGATGATGTAATCATCAACACGGTCTTCATAGTCGCTCTTCATGCTGGCGATGATGCCCTGAATAGCTTCAACGCTCATGCCTGGCTTGATATAGTCGCTCAGGTTGTCGAGCAGCAGAACACGTTTCTGGTTGTCACGGATCTTCTTCTCAACGTCCTGGATTTCACGCTGCAGCTTGTTTTTGCGGCGGAACAGGCGGACGAATTCCAGAACATCCTGGAACGAAGGCTTGGTAGTTTCCATTTTTACACCCCTGATAATGTGAGATTCGGATTCGTTAAAGCAACCGTTGTAACAATAACCTTACTGACAGCGGCTGCGAATGACAATGAGTATATCGTTTAAACCTATCATAACCCCAATTGCTGCTGAATCGAAGCAGCAGGCGTCACATCCGCGTTTTATTTGCGCAGCGCCCGACAAATCAGATGCGATAGCAGCTCAAGCTGTCGCGCCAGTTCCATACTCAGCCAGACATAGCCATGAATGGGCGTTTCCGCCACGTTATCGCCCTGCCGCTCATTGATTAACTGCTTCAGCTCCGCAACGATCTCATTCAGCCGCTCGCTGTTTGCCAGTATCGGCTGCGGGTTACCTTCGTAGAGCGCATGAGCGATGGTCAACAGCGTTTGCTGCGTCATCTGCTGGGTCTCTTTGAGGGTCTGCGCGTTAAGCATCAACAGATGGCTCGGGCGAGAGGCCCAGTGCGCGTTGATTTGCAGTTCAAGCATGCACACCAGGTTGCGGCTTACCGTCTGGATGGCTTCGAAAATCGCTTTCTGAATATGGGTCTCTTTGCTGGCGGGCGTGATCAGGCCGCGCATTTTGACCACGTCGTTGAGAATGGTTTGCAGATGCTTTTCCAGCCGGGGGCGTTCAACCAGATTAGGGGAAAAACCGGCCTGATAGACGCGGTTAAACGCGGTGACATAGTTGGCCATCTGGATACGCCAGTGCAGAAAAGCCCGCTGCGGCCAGATGCCGGTAAACAGCATGGCGAGCAGTGAACCCAGAATGACATCCCCGCTTCGCCACAGCGCCGTGGTCATATCGCCGGCGGGTGCGCCGACCACCACCGCAAGCGTGATACCAATCAGCAGCGCCTGATAAGGACGCTTGCCCAACGCCAGCCAGCCGCACAAGAACATGGCGGCACCGCACCATATCAGCATGACCGGAAACGAGATAAGCTCCAGCTTCAGGGCGATAAGCCCCAGGGCCGAACCTAACACGGTCCCGCCAATACGCTCGAAGGCGCGCGGGACAACGTTGCCCCAAAACGAGATGGGCCCCATCACCACCACCAGCGTGATCAGCGGCCACGTCCCTTCCGGAACCTCCAGCAAGCGGACCAGTACAAACGTCAATACGAATGCCAGCGCGATGCGACACCCGTGCACCACGCGGTAGTGTTTATACAACCGAATTTCAAAAGGGGTTAATGATTTGTCGGGACGCACACCCGCTCTCCAGCTACACGGCAAATCACAATTGTACTGTGTTTTCAGCCGGGCGGAACGGTCCCGGCTGAAAAACCCTTTATTCAGCAGGCCTAAACCGGTTTGTGCTCAACCGCGATATACATTTCAATATCCCAGTAGCCATCCGCGTTGCCGTCATTCAGGTAGCGCTCGAAGCAGGGTTTGAGCGCCATCTGATACGTATTGTCCTGCAGCAGGGAATTGAAGAACTGATACCACGGCGTGGCAAAGTCGTAGTTTTCCACACGCGCCGTCGCCACGGCATAATCCCCTCCCGCGATTTCCGTCATCATGACGCCTTCGCTGTTTTCCGGGATAACAAAATCGTCCGGTACGGTAACGGCCGTATCGCAGCGCAGTTTTTCGGCCGGGACCTCATCGGGGTTATCGTAGTAGACCGCCACCCACTCCAGCGGCTCAATGTGACGCCCGTCGACCCACATGACCAGCTGTTCAAAGCCCTGTTTTACCGTGTGTTCCCACGGACCGACCAAATGAAAACCGGCAATCTTACGTTTCTGTTGCTGCGTAATGCTGTAGTCCATGCTGCCTCCGCTTATCACTGTATATTTATACACTATAAAACTGGATTATCATTATCAGCAAACAAGGAGTGTTTATTATGTGAGCAGACTCGCAACCCTGCCAGTCTGCTCATCGGCGGTTAAAGCGTGTGATGCAGATAATCGCTCAGACGAGAGAACAGGCCGCCTTTATCAACGGCTTCCAGCGTGACCAGCGGCCAGTGGGCTACCACCTTGTCGCGATCGTAAAGCTGGATCTCCCCGACACGCTGATGCGCGGCAATCGGCGCTTCCAGCTCTTTTTTATCCAGCACGTATTTGGCTTTGATGTTGGGCACCTCCGCTTTCGGCAAGGCCAGCCAGAAGTCCTGGTCGGTGCCCAGTTTTACCTGCTCCTTGTCGCCGTACCAGATGCGCTCCGTTCCCACTTTTTTTCCGTTATGCAGGATCTGCACCGTATCGAAATTCTGCTGACCCCAGTGCAGCAGTTTCCGGGCCTGGTCTTCGCGCCCTTTCGGGCTGTCCGCCCCCATCACTACCGCGATTAACCGGCGCTGGCCGTCAACGGCGGACGCAATCAGGTTAAAACCCGCACCCGAGGTATGCCCTGTTTTCAGCCCGTCCACGTTCATGGTTTTATCCCACAGCAGGCCGTTACGGTTTTGCTGGGTGATCCCGTTCCAGGTCAGGCTCTTTTCGCTGTACATATGATAAAACTCGGGCTCACCGTGGATGATGGCGCGGGAGAGTACGGCCAGGTCATAGGCCGAGCTGTGCTGGCCCGGCGCGTCCAGCCCGTGGACGGTTTCAAAATGCGTATCGCGCAGGTTCAGCTTCTGCACGTAGTCGTTCATCATCTTCACAAACTGCGGCTGCCCGCCCGCCACGTGATCGGCCAGCGCCACGCAGGCGTCGTTGCCGGAATCGACAATCAGGCCGCGGCTCAGATCGCGCACGGTGACGCGATCGCCCTCCTTCAGGAACATCAGCGATGAACCGTCAAACACCGGGTTCCCTTTTGCCCAGGCATCACGCCCTACGGTGACGATGTCATCCGGGGTAATGCGGTGGCTGTCAATGGCCCGATCGACTACATAGCCCGTCATCAGCTTGGTCAGGCTCGCCGGATTACGTTGTTGATGTTCGTTGCCCGCCGTTAAAATCTGACCAGTCGTGTAATCCATCAGCACCCAGGAGCCAGCCTGAATGGCCGGAGGCTGCGGCGAAAAATCCAGTGGTTCGGCCGCAAAAGCAGATGAGACACTCGAAGCGAGTAAAGAAACAGCAATAAACAGACGGCGTTTCAACGGTATATCCTCAGGTCATTAAAAATCGATGACCTTTTTACGGGAGTTCTGATGTCGTTACCTGGCTTAATTGCAAAAAAATGTGACAGAGCGCAGATTTTTCTCTGAAGCTGGCGCGCAAATTTGCGACGCGGCGGTGCTTTTTATTCGGTCTGACCCGCACGATCGTTTACCATAGTGACGTCATTTTTTAACAGGATGGTATTACTGGTGTCTGACTCTGCCGCTCGCCCGACTTTTTTGTTCCACGACTACGAAACCTTTGGTACGCATCCGGCGCTGGACCGACCGGCGCAGTTTGCCGCCATCCGTACCGACGACGAATTCAACATCATCGGCGAGCCTGAGGTCTTTTACTGCAAGCCAGCGGATGATTACCTGCCGCAGCCCGGCGCGGTGATGGTCACTGGGATCACCCCGCAGGAAGCGCGGGAAAAAGGCGTTAACGAGGCAGAATTCGCCCGACGCATCCACGACCTGTTTACCGTTCCCAATACCTGCGTGGTCGGTTACAACAACATCCGCTTCGATGACGAAGTGACGCGCAACATCTTCTATCGCAACTTCTACGATCCCTACGCCTGGAGCTGGCAGAACCGCAATTCACGCTGGGATTTACTCGACATCATGCGCGCCTGCTACGCCCTGCGTCCTGAAGGCATTCACTGGCCGGAAAATGAGGAAGGTCTGACAAGCTTCCGGCTGGAACACCTAACGCGCGCCAACGGTATCGAGCACAGCAATGCCCACGACGCGATGGCGGACGTCTATGCCACCATTGCCATGGCAAAGCTGGTGAAAAGCGCACAGCCCCGGCTGTTTGAGTATCTGCTGAGCCATCGCAGCAAGCAGAAGCTTATGACCCTTATCGACGTACCGCAGATGAAACCTCTGGTGCATATTTCCGGCATGTTTGGCGCCTGGCGCGGCAATACCAGCTGGGTTGCGCCGCTGGCCTGGCATCCGGACAACCGTAATGCGGTCATCATGGTGGACCTGGCGGGCGATATTTCACCGCTGCTCGAACTCGACAGCGATACCCTGCGCGAACGGCTTTATACCCCGAAAAACGAGCTCGGCGATCTGCCGGCGGTGCCGGTCAAACTGGTGCATATCAATAAATGCCCGGTCCTGGCGCAGGCGAATACGCTGCGCCCGGAAGATGCTGACAGGCTGGGCATTAACCGCCAGCACTGCCTCGATAATCTCAAAGTGCTGCGTGAAAATCCGCAGGTGCGCGAGAAAGTCGTGGCCATTTTTGCCGAAGCCGAGCCGTTCGTGCCGTCTGAAAACGTGGACGCCCAACTCTATAACGGTTTCTTCAGCGATGCCGATCGCGCGGCCATGAATATCGTTCTGCAAACAGAGCCGCGCAACTTACCGGCGCTGGATATCACCTTCGCCGATAAGCGCATCGAAAAGCTGATGTTTAATTACCGCGCGCGTAATTACCCCGGCACGCTGGATGAAGCCGAGCAGGAACGCTGGCTGCAGCATCGTCGCAACGTGTTTACGCCAGAGTACCTGCACAGCTATGCACAGGAGCTGGAGATGCTCTACGGCCAGTATGAAGGGAATGCTGAAAAACAGGCGCTGCTGAAATCCCTGTTCCAGTACGCGCAAGAGATAGTTTGATCGATGGGTATAAAAAAGCCGGAGGCGATGTCTCCGGCTTTTTTTTGCCCGGTGGCGCGGCGCTTACGCGGGCCTACGGGTTATGGAGGTCGGGTAAGGCATAGCCGCCACCCGACACAGTCTTACGCGACGTCTTCGTACTGTGGAACCGGGTTACGGAAGCTCTTCGTGACGCAGGCCAGGTAAACCAGACCGATACCCGCCCAAATCAGGCCAAGCACCATTGAGCTCTCTTCCAGGTTAACCCACAGCGCGCCCACGGTCAGGGCACCGCACATCGGCAGGAACAGATACTGGAAGTGATCTTTCAGCGTCTTGTTACGCTTTTCACGGATCCAGAACTGAGAGATAACCGACAGGTTAACAAAGGTGAACGCCACCAGCGCACCGAAGTTAATCAGCGCCGTTGCCATCACCAGGTCAAAGTTAATCGCCAGAAGCGCGATCGCACCGACCAGGATAATGTTCATCGCCGGGGTACGCCAGGTTGGATGCACGTAGCCGAAGAAGCTTTTCGGGAATACGCCATCGCGGCCCATTACGTACATCAGACGCGCAACGCCTGCATGCGCGGCCATACCGGACGCCAGTACGGTGATGGTGGAGAAGATCAGCGCGCCGACCTGGAACGCTTTACCCGCCACGTACAGCATAATTTCCGGCTGAGACGCATCCGGATCCTTGAAGCGAGAGATATCCGGGAAGTACAGCTGCAGGAAATAGGTCGAGAAAATAAAGATCAGACCGCCAATCAGCGCCGTCAGGAAGATGGCACGAGGAATTACGCGCTCTGCATCTTTGGTTTCTTCAGAGAGGTTGCTGATCCCGTCAAAACCGGTAAAGGAGAAGCACAGAATGGTTGCCCCGGTAATCATCGGGATAACATGCGCATCACCAGACCAGAACGGCTTGCTGCTCGCCAGGGTGCCCGCGCCTTCGCCGTGGAATACGCCGTAAATCACCATGCCAAGAATAACCGCAATCAGGACAACCTGAAGCACAACGATAACGGAGTTAAAGTTGGCGACAGACTTGATGCTGCGCAGGTTAAAGGCCGTCATAAAGGCCACCAGCGCCACAACGAACATCCAGGATGGAATCGACGGCACCAGCGCTTCAAAATAGATTTTTGCCAGCAGAATGTTGATCATCGGCGCGAACAGATAGTCGAGCAGCGAAGACCAGCCCACCATAAAGCCAACCGTCGGGCTGATGGATTTCTGGGCATAGGTGTAGGCGGAACCCGCAGACGGGTAGCGACGCACCAGTTTACCGTAGCTCAGCGCGGTAAAAAGGATCGCAATCAGCGCGAAGCCATATGCCGTTGGCACATGACCGTCTGTGAGGCCTGATACGATACCGAATGTATCAAACAGCGTCATCGGTTGCATATAGGCCAGGCCCATCATAACAACCGGAATCAACGTAAGCGTTTTACGTAATTCCACGCGAGAGGTGTTTGGAGTTGCGTTATGCGACATAGTTATTCTCCTTTACGGTGATAACCGCCACGTAAGCGAAAAATTGCCCCATTTCTTTCTTCCTCAGCGACAACAACTGTCGGATTTTAGTAAATATCTATCCGGTACGAAGCCCGGCCTCTTGGTTTTTAGTTTCGTTTCGTACATGCAAAAAAAAATAACCGACGCCTTTTATATCGTCGATTATTCATTTGGTTGCAGCGGCGGCATTTTGCCCCACATCGGATACAAAAGGCAATACTTTGCAACGCACCGGGTAATTTTCTTTTTGCTAACTGGCTGATTTCTCGACGCTGCCCTGAGCATATACAGCAGCGATAGCACTATTTGCTAAAATTTCGTCCCGCCACCAGGCACTCGCCAGCCCGGCGGTCTGTTCATTCCAGCCCACCCACACCGATTCATGGCTGTTTTGAGCAAGTACCTGTTTTTCAACAAGCGCACCGCTGTCAATAAAGCGCTGCGCCAGATAGCGGGGTAAATAGCCGCAGCCCAGACCGCTAATTTGCAGCTCAAGCTTGGTTTTAAAGTCGAAAACGGTAATCGCTTCCTGCTCATCAAGCAGCTGCGAGGAGACCGCACATTCCGGGCGAGAGCTGTCACCCACTACAATCGCGCGGTAGCCTTTAATCACGCGGCGGTTAAGCGGCTCGGGCTCCTGAGCCAGCGGATGATGAGGCGCCACGGCAAATACCTGCTCCAGCACGCCAAGGCGGGCAAAACCAAATTCACTGAGTTGGGGAGGCTCATGCAATGCACCGACAAAAATGTCCGCCCTGCCCTGGGTTAAGGCATCCCAGGAACCGCCCAGCACGCCGTTGATGAAAATAAGCCGGGTGACGCTGTGATGTTGGTAAAACATTTCAATCAGCGGCGTCAGGAGAGAAAACGGAAAGGTGTCATCCACCCCAATCACCAGCTCGTTTTCCCATCCCTGATGCAGTTTGACGGCCTGTTTTTCCAGTTCACGAACGGTATGGAGGACTTCGCGGCCTTTTTCCAGCAGCATCTGTCCGGTGCGGGTAAAGCGTGCGCGATGCCCGGAGCGATCGAGGATCTGGATATTGAGGTCGCTTTCCAGTTTTTGGACGGTATAGCTCAGGGCCGAAGGGGTTTTGTAGAGCTTTGCCGACGCAGCGGCAAAGCTCCCCTCTTTTTCCAGTGCATCCAGAATAATAAGAACATCCAGCAGCGGTTTCATGCTCGCCCCCTTCTGGTGTGCGATCGTCTCCGCTGCGTAACTTATTCCATGGGCATCACCAGCGGATCGGGATACTGATACTCAAACCCCAGCTCATGACAAATGCGATTGCCATCAACAATTTTGCCTTTACTGCCATCTTTTGCCTCACCAAAGACCGGCGGAGCCAGGCCCAGCTGACGTGCCATCAGCGGGTAAAAGGTGCTGCGCGCCGGATGAGTCGGTGCACATATATTATAGATGTGTCCGCCTTTCGGAGCCTGTAAGAGTAGCTCAATTGCGCCAATAACATCCTCAAGATGGACAAGATTCACGCCATGCTGGCCGTCTGGCGCAGTCTTTCCGGCAAAGAAGCGTCCCGGATGGCGGCCAGGGCCCACCAGCCCCGCCAGACGAACGATATCGACCTGCGTGCCGGGAAGATTGTGCAGCCAGTCTTCCAGCTCTTTCAGGACCTGACCGCTCGCGGTAACGGGACGGCGCTCGGAACTCTCTTTCACTACGCCCTCAACCTCACCATAGACCGACGTCGAGCTGGTGAAAACAATGCGCGGTACGTGATGCGCCAGCGCGCTGTCGACTATCTCCTGCATCGCCTGCAGATAAAATGATTCACCCGGGCCGCTGCGCCGCGCGGGTAGCGTAATCACCAGCGCATCGACGTTCATCAGCGTGTCCAGATCGTCCGCATCACATACCAGTTCCGGCTCCAGACGCAGTTCAACGCCCTCAATACCGCACATGCGCGCCGCTTCGACCCCATCTCGGGTGGTCTTGCTCCCGGTCACCTGCCAGCCTTTCGCGGCTAATGACATCGCCAGCGGCATTCCCAGCCATCCTAAACCGACAATCGCGACCTTTTTCATGCGAATTCTCCTGACTCTCACTCGTCTTTCATAAGGCTACGCCAGCCCGGCAGAACACACAATTCATAGCATCAATATGAAATGAATTAATGATCAAAAAAAGCCCTTGCAATATGTCGCACAACTGGTTTAGGTTAAAAGACATCAAATGAATAAGCATTCATCGAGAATTTATATGACACGCGTTCAATTTAAACACCACCATCATCACCATCATCCTGACTAGTCTTTCAGGCGATGTGTGCTGGAAGACGTTTGGATCTTCCAGTGGTGCATGAACGCATGAAAAAGCCCCCGGAAGATCTTCTTCCGGGGGCTTTTTTTTGGACCGAATTCAGACAGGTTAAAACAGGTTAACGAGGAATAAAGAATGTTAGATAACTCACGTTTACGCATAGCTATTCAAAAATCAGGCCGTTTGAGTGACGATTCACGCGAACTGCTGGCCCGCTGCGGGATTAAAATTAACCTGCACACCCAGCGCCTGATTGCTCTGGCTGAAAACATGCCCATCGACATTCTCCGCGTGCGTGATGACGATATTCCCGGCCTGGTGATGGATGGCGTCGTTGACCTCGGCATCATCGGTGAAAACGTGCTGGAAGAAGAGCTGCTGACCCGCCGCGCGCAGGGCGAAGACCCGCGTTACTTCACCCTGCGTCGTCTGGACTTCGGCGGCTGCCGCCTGTCGCTGGCGACGCCGGTTGATGAAGCCTGGGACGGCCCGGCCGCGCTGAACGGCAAACGTATCGCCACCTCCTACCCTCACCTGTTAAAGCGCTATCTGGATCAGAAAGGCGTGCAGTTTAAATCCTGTCTGCTGAACGGTTCTGTTGAAGTGGCGCCGCGTGCGGGTCTGGCGGACGCCATCTGTGACCTGGTCTCTACCGGCGCGACGCTGGAAGCGAACGGTCTGCGCGAAGTGGAAGTGATCTACCGCTCTAAAGCGTGCCTGATTCAGCGCGACGGCGAGATGGCCGACGCTAAGCAGCAGCTGATCGACAAACTGCTGACCCGCATTCAGGGCGTGATTCAGGCACGTGAATCCAAATACATCATGATGCACGCCCCAACCGAGCGTCTGGATGAAGTGATTGCCCTGCTGCCGGGTGCCGAGCGCCCAACCATCCTGCCGCTGGCGGGCGATCAGCAGCGCGTGGCGATGCACATGGTGAGCAGCGAAACCCTGTTCTGGGAAACCATGGAAAAACTGAAGGCACTGGGCGCAAGCTCCATCCTGGTGCTGCCAATTGAGAAGATGATGGAGTAATGGCCATGAGCTTTAACACAATCATCGACTGGAATACCTGCAGCGACGCACAGCAGCGCGAGCTGCTGATGCGCCCGGCGATTTCCGCCTCTGAAAGCATCTCGCGCACCGTGGCGGAGATCCTGGATAACGTCAAAGCCCGCGGCGATGACGCGTTGCGTGAATACAGCGCGAAGTTTGATAAGACGGACGTCGGCGCATTAGAGGTTACCGAGCAGGAAATCATTGATGCCAGCAATCGCCTGGGGGATGACATCAAGCAGGCGATGGCCGTCGCGGTGAAAAACATTGATACCTTCCACACCGCGCAAAAGCTGCAGACCGTGGATGTCGAAACCCTGCCCGGCGTGCGTTGCCAGCAGGTGACGCGCCCGGTTGCGTCCGTCGGCCTCTATATTCCCGGCGGCTCTGCCCCGCTTTTCTCCACCGTGCTAATGCTGGCGACTCCCGCACGCATTGCCGGGTGTCAGAAAGTGGTGCTGTGCTCACCGCCCCCGATTGCCGACGAGATCCTTTACGCGGCGAAGCTGTGCGGCGTGCAGGCGGTCTATAAAGTGGGCGGCGCGCAGGCGATATCCGCCCTGGCATTCGGCACGGAATCCATTCCCAAGGTCGACAAAATCTTTGGCCCGGGCAATGCGTATGTGACCGAGGCTAAGCGTCAGGTCAGCCAGCGTCTGGACGGCGCGGCCATCGATATGCCTGCCGGCCCGTCTGAGGTGCTGGTGATTGCCGACAGCGGCGCCACGCCGGATTTCGTCGCGTCCGACCTGCTTTCCCAGGCGGAACACGGCCCGGACTCGCAGGTCATCCTGCTGACGCCGGATGCCGATATGGCGAAACGCGTGGGTGAAGCCGTGGAGCGTCAGCTTGCCGACCTGCCCCGCGCCGACACGGCACGCCAGGCGTTAGCGGCCAGCCGACTGATTGTGGCGCGCGATCTCGAGCAGTGCATTGCCATTTCTAACCAGTACGGTCCGGAGCACCTGATTATTCAGACCCGAAATGCGCGCGATCTGGTCGACAGCATTACCAGCGCGGGCTCGGTGTTCCTCGGCGACTGGTCACCGGAATCCGCGGGCGATTACGCCTCCGGCACCAACCACGTGCTGCCAACGTATGGCTATACCTCAACCTGTTCCAGCCTGGGGCTGGCGGATTTCCAGAAACGCATGACCGTGCAGGAGCTCTCCCGCGAAGGGTTTGCCTCGCTGGCGTCCACCATTGAAACCCTGGCCGCCGCCGAGCGCCTGACCGCTCACAAAAACGCCGTTACGCTGCGCGTTGCAGCCCTGAAGGAGCAAGCATGAACATTGAAGAATTAGCCCGCGAAAATGTCCGTCGCCTGACGCCTTACCAGTCTGCGCGTCGTCTGGGCGGTAAAGGGGATGTCTGGCTGAACGCCAACGAATATCCTACGGCGGTGCAGTTTGAGCTGTCGCAGCAGACGCTGAACCGCTATCCGGAGTGTCAGCCGAAGGCGGTTATTGAGAACTACGCGCAGTACGCTGGCGTGAAGCCAGAGCAGGTGCTGGTCAGTCGCGGCGCGGATGAGGGCATTGAACTGCTGATCCGCGCCTTCTGCGAGCCGGGCAAAGACGCGGTGATGTACTGCCAGCCGACCTACGGCATGTACAGCGTCAGCGCGGAGACCTTCGGGGTGGCGTGCCGCAACGTGCTCTCACTGGAGAACTGGCAGCTGGATCTGCAGGGGATTGCCGACAATCTCGAAGGCGTAAAAGTGGTGTTTGTTTGCAGCCCGAACAACCCGACCGGGCAGATTATTAACCCGCAGGATATCCGCACCCTGCTGGAGATGACGCGCGGTAAAGCCCTGGTGGTCGCGGACGAAGCCTACATCGAGTTCTGCCCGCAGGCGACGCTGGCTGGCTGGCTGGAAGAGTACCCGCACCTGGTGGTACTGCGTACGCTGTCGAAGGCTTTCGCCCTCGCGGGTCTGCGCTGCGGATTCACCCTGGCGAATAAAGAGGTCATCGACCTGCTGCTGAAGGTGATCGCCCCGTACCCGCTCTCAACGCCGGTTGCCGATATTGCGGCACAGGCGCTGACGCCTCAGGGGATTAGCGCGATGCGCGAGCGCGTGGCGCAAATCCTGGAGGAACGTCAGTACCTGGTGACCGCCCTGAAGGATATACCGTGCGTGGAGCAGGTGTTCGACTCGGAAACCAACTACATCCTGGTGCGCTTTACCGCCTCCAGCGCCGTATTTAAATCTTTATGGGATCAGGGCATTATCTTACGAGACCAGAATAAACAACCTTCTCTGAGCGGATGCCTGCGCATTACCGTCGGCACCCGTGCAGAGAGCCAGCGCGTGATTGACGCCCTGAAAGCGGAGAAAGTATGACCCAGAAGATCCTTTTCATCGATCGTGACGGCACCCTTATTTCGGAGCCACCAGCTGATTTTCAGGTCGACCGATTCGACAAGCTGGCGTTTGAACCTGACGTGATCCCGGTGCTGCTCAAGCTGCAAAAAGCCGGGTACAAGCTGGTGATGATCACCAACCAGGACGGCCTGGGTACCGACAGCTTCCCGCAGGCAGACTTTGACGGCCCGCATAATTTAATGATGCAGGTGCTGACCTCTCAGGGTGTGGTGTTTGATGAAGTGCTGATTTGCCCGCACATGCCAGCCGACGAGTGTGACTGCCGTAAGCCAAAGGTGAAGCTGGTTGAGCGCTATCTGGCAGAGGATGTGCTGGATAAGGCCAACAGCTATGTTATCGGCGATCGCATCACCGATATTACGCTGGCGGAGAACATGGGCATCGCGGGGCTGCGCTATGACCGCATCAACCTTAACTGGGCGATGATTGGCGAGCAGCTGACAAAACGTGACCGCTACTCGCACGTTGAACGCAACACCAAAGAGACGCAAATTGATGTGAAGGTCTGGCTGGACCGCGAAGGCGGCAGCAAGATCCACACCGGCGTGGGTTTCTTCGACCATATGCTGGACCAGATTGCCACCCACGGCGGTTTCCGCATGGAGATCGCGGTAAAAGGCGACCTCTATATTGACGATCACCACACCGTGGAAGATACCGGCCTGGCGCTGGGTGAAGCCCTGAAGCTGGCGCTCGGCGATAAACGCGGCATCAACCGTTTTGGCTTTGTCCTGCCGATGGACGAGTGTCTGGCGCGCTGCGCGATGGATATTTCCGGTCGTCCGCATCTGGAATACAAAGCAGACTTCAATTACCAGCGCGTGGGCGATCTGAGCACCGAAATGGTGGAGCACTTCTTCCGTTCATTGTCCTACACCATGGGCCTGACGCTGCACCTGAAAACCAAAGGCAAGAACGACCACCACCGCGTGGAGAGTCTCTTCAAGGCCTTTGGCCGCACGCTGCGCCAGGCAATTCGCGTGGAAGGCGACGCCCTGCCCTCATCAAAAGGAGTGCTGTAATGAACGTGGTGATTCTGGATACCGGATGCGCCAACCTCAACTCCGTAAAGTCGGCCATCACCCGCCACGGCTACGAACCGGTGGTCAGCCGTGACCCTGACGTGGTGCTGCGTGCCGACAAGTTATTTCTGCCGGGCGTGGGCACTGCGCAGGCCGCGATGGATCAGATTCGCGAGCGCGAGCTGGTCGATCTGATCAAAGCCTGTACCCAACCGGTGCTGGGCATTTGCCTGGGTATGCAGATCCTGGGCCGCCGCAGCGAAGAGAGCAACGGCGTTGACCTGCTGGGCATTATCAACGAAGACGTGCCGAAAATGACCGACCACGGTCTGCCTCTGCCGCATATGGGCTGGAACCGCGTGTACGCCAAAGCGGGCGACCGGCTGTTTCGCGGCATTGAAGACGGTGCGTACTTTTACTTTGTGCACAGCTACGCCATGCCGGTGAACGTCAATACGATCGCCCAGTGCACTTACGGCGAGGCGTTTACCGCAGCCGTGCAGAAAGACAATTTCTTCGGCGTACAGTTTCACCCAGAGCGCTCGGGCGCCGCGGGCGCGCAGCTGCTGAAAAACTTCCTGGAGATGTGATGATTATTCCCGCGTTAGATTTAATTGACGGCACGGTTGTCCGTCTGCATCAGGGTGATTACGGGCAGCAGCGAGACTACGGAAACGATCCGCTGCCGCGCCTGCAGGAGTATGCCGCCCAGGGTGCGCAGGTACTGCATCTTGTGGATTTGACGGGCGCGAAAGATCCGGCGAAGCGCCAGATCCCGCTGCTGAAAAATCTGGTTGCCGGTGTTGATGTGCCGGTACAGGTCGGCGGCGGCGTGCGTACGGAAGATGACGTGGCGGCGCTGCTGGACGCGGGCGTGGCGCGCGTGGTGGTCGGTTCAACCGCCGTCAAAGATCCTGAGACGGTGAAGGGCTGGTTCCGCCGCTTTGGCGCCGACGCGCTGGTGCTGGCGCTGGACGTGCGCATTGACGAACAGGGTAATAAACAGGTGGCGGTCAGCGGCTGGCAGGAAAACTCCGGCGTGACGCTGGAGGCGCTAGTTGATACCTATCTGCCCGTTGGCCTCAAGCACGTGCTGTGCACGGATATCTCCCGTGACGGCACGCTGGCGGGTTCCAACGTTTCTTTATATGAAGAAGTTTGCGCCCGTTATCCGCAGGTGGCGTTCCAGTCATCTGGCGGCATCGGTGACTTAGCCGATATCGCTGCGCTGCGGGGAACCGGCGTGAAGGGCGTGATTGTGGGCCGGGCCCTGCTGGAAGGTAAATTTACGGTGACGGAGGCGATTCAATGCTGGCAAAACGGATAATCCCTTGCCTGGACGTGCGTGACGGCCAGGTCGTGAAAGGCGTGCAGTTCCGCAACCACGAGATCATTGGCGACATCGTTCCGCTGGCAAAACGCTACGCCGATGAAGGCGCAGACGAGCTGGTGTTCTACGATATTACCGCGTCCAGCGATGGCCGCGTAGTCGACAAAAGCTGGGTCGCGCGCGTAGCGGAAGTGATCGATATTCCGTTCTGCGTGGCGGGCGGGATTAAATCCGCCGACGACGCCGCCAAAATTCTCTCGTTTGGTGCCGACAAGATTTCCATCAACTCTCCTGCCCTGGCCGACCCGGAGCTCATTACCCGCCTCGCCGATCGTTTTGGCGTGCAGTGTATAGTGGTAGGGATTGATACCTGGTTCGACGCCGCGACCGGCAAATACCACGTCAATCAGTATACGGGTGACGAAAGCCGCACGCGCGTTACGCAGTGGGAAACGCTCGACTGGGTGCAGGAAGTGCAGAAGCGTGGCGCGGGCGAGATTGTCCTCAACATGATGAACCAGGACGGCGTGCGTAACGGGTATGACCTCGAGCAGCTGAAAAAAGTTCGTGAGGTCTGCCACGTTCCGCTGATTGCCTCCGGCGGCGCGGGCACCATGGAACACTTCCTGGAAGCCTTCTGCGATGCGAACGTAGACGGCGCGCTGGCCGCTTCCGTGTTCCACAAACAAATTATTAATATTGGTGAGTTAAAAACGTACCTGGCCGACCAGGGCGTGGAGATCAGGGTATGTTAACAGAGCAACAACAGGCGCAGCTGGACTGGAAAAAAACGGACGGATTACTGCCGGTGGTTGTCCAGCATGCCGTCTCAGGCGAAGTGCTGATGCTGGGCTATATGAACCAGGACGCGCTGGCGAAAACGATCGACAGTGGCAAAGTGACCTTTTTCTCGCGCACGAAACAGCGCCTGTGGACCAAAGGCGAAACCTCGGGTCATTTCCTGAACGTGGTCAGCATTACGCCGGACTGCGATAACGACACCCTGCTGGTACTGGCAAACCCCATCGGTCCGACCTGCCATAAGGGCACCAGCAGCTGCTTTGGAGAGGCGAGTCACCAGTGGCTGTTCCTGTACCAACTGGAGCAGCTGCTGGCGGAGCGTAAATCGGCGGATCCGGAGAGTTCTTATACCGCGAAGCTGTACGCCAGCGGAACCAAGCGTATTGCACAGAAGGTGGGTGAAGAAGGCGTTGAGACAGCGCTGGCCGCGACCGTGCATGACCGCGAGGAGCTGACGAACGAAGCGTCTGACTTGATGTATCACCTGCTGGTGCTGCTGCAGGATCAGGCGCTGGATTTGACGGCGGTGATTGAGAATTTACGTAAAAGACATAAATAAACACCCTACCTGGGGAGCACTCGCCTCCCCTTTTCCTGTAATAAAGCAGTTATCATTCCTTCCGCGAGCGGGTATCATCAGCCGATAGTGTAACGCACGATTTTATGCGTTAAGAGTTACTCATTTAACATTGAGGTTGAAGATGAAATTTCTGGTCACCGGCGCTGCCGGCTTTATCGGTTTCCACGTCAGCGAGCGCCTGTTGCAGGCAGGACATCAGGTTGTAGGAATTGATAACCTTAATGACTATTACGATGTCAATCTGAAGCAAGCACGACTGGATCTGCTTACGTCGGACAATTTCACTTTCTATAAGCTGGATCTGGCGGATCGCGAAGGGATGGCCTCGCTGTTTGCTACTGAGAAATTTGACCGCGTGATCCACCTCGCCGCGCAGGCTGGCGTACGTTACTCTCTTGAAAATCCGCACGCTTACGCGCAATCAAACCTTATTGGCCATCTCAACGTACTGGAAGGCTGCCGACACAATAAGGTGCAGCATTTACTGTATGCTTCTTCCAGCTCTGTTTACGGCCTGAACCGGAAGATGCCGTTCTCCACCGATGACTCGGTTGATCACCCGGTTTCCTTGTATGCCGCGACGAAAAAATCCAACGAACTGATGTCGCACACCTACTCTCATTTGTACAATCTGCCGACAACCGGCCTGCGCTTTTTCACCGTGTATGGGCCATGGGGCCGACCTGATATGGCACTGTTCAAATTTACCAAGGCGATGATCGAAGGTAAAAGCATCGACGTTTACAACTACGGCAAGATGAAGCGCGATTTTACCTATATCGATGATATTGCCGAAGCCATTATCCGTCTGCAGGACGTTATCCCTCAAGCCGATGCGAACTGGACCGTTGAAACAGGGTCCCCGGCGACCAGCTCTGCCCCGTATCGCGTTTACAACATTGGCAACAGTGCGCCCGTGGAGCTGATGGATTACATCACCGCGCTGGAAGAGGCGTTAGGCAAAGAAGCAGAGAAAAATATGATGCCTGTTCAACCTGGTGACGTGCTGGAAACGAGCGCGGATACCACGGCGCTGTATGACGTCATTGGCTTTAAGCCGCAGACGTCGGTGAAGGAAGGCGTGAAGAATTTTGTGGACTGGTATCGTAATTTCTACAAGGTCTAAAAAACAAAACCCGGCGAATGCGCCGGGTTTTTTATTTGTTACGAACACTATTCAGTCGCTACCGAACAAATCGCGGGTATACACTTTATCCGCAACGTCCGCCAGCTCTTCCGCCATACGGTTAGAGATGATCACGTCCGCCTCTTTCTTGAATGCATTCAGATCGCGCACCACGCGGGAATGGAAGAACTCATCTTCCTTCATTACCGGTTCATAAATAATGACCTGTACACCCTTGGCCTTAATGCGCTTCATGATGCCCTGAATGGAAGAGGCACGGAAGTTATCTGAACCACTTTTCATAATCAGGCGATAGACGCCCACCACTTTCGGCTGACGGGAAAGGATTGAATCAGCAACAAAATCTTTGCGCGTCCGGTTGGCATCAACAATCGCCGAGATGATGTTGTTAGGAACAGACTGATAGTTAGCCAGCAGCTGCTTAGTATCTTTCGGCAGGCAGTAACCGCCATAGCCAAACGACGGGTTGTTATAATGATTGCCGATACGTGGATCCAGACAAACGCCTTCGATAATTTGACGGCTATTCAACCCCAGGCTCTCTGCATAGCTGTCCAGCTCGTTAAAATATGCCACACGCATGGCAAGATACGTGTTAGCAAAAAGCTTGATGGCTTCCGCTTCGGTCGAATCGGTAAACAGCGTCGGGATATCTTTTTTGGTCGCCCCTTCCTGGAGCAGCGCGGCAAACCGCTCGGCGCGCTCTGAACGCTCACCAATAACGATACGTGATGGGTTCAGGTTATCGTACAGCGCACGCCCTTCACGGAGAAACTCCGGTGAGAAGATGACATTATCAATGCCGTATTTTTCTTTAACGGACTGGGTAAAACCAACCGGGATGGTGGATTTAATGATCATCACCGCGTTCGGGTTGATTTCCGTAACATCGCGGATAACCGACTCAACGCTCGACGTGTTGAAGTAGTTGGTTTTAGGATCATAGTCGGTCGGCGTGGCGATAATCACATAGTCCGCCCCACGGTAAGCATCCTGCTTGTCGGTGGTTGCGCGGAAGTTTAGCGGCTTCGTTGCCAGATACTCTTCAATCTCTTTATCTACAATCGGGGATTGCTTCTTGTTAAGCATGTCCACTTTAGCCTGCACGATATCCAGCGCAACCACTTCGTGGTTCTGAGCAATCAGAATACCGTTGGAGAGACCTACATAACCTGTACCGGAAATTGTTATTTTCATTCGCGAATAACTTCTGTAAGTGAGCTGTAGAGATGACCGCAGGGCCATCACGATAATCAATAACTGTAGGGCTTTTTACCTCCTGCCTTGTGGGAGTGTCAAGGCGAAGCCTCAGGAATAGCCCATCCAGGTACAACATTCAGACTACTTCGAATATATGGTTGTGATTTTGGTGAAAAAAAACCCGGAGAATATCTCCGGGTTTATATAACAACCTGAGGCTAAATCAGATTAGTCCAGCCATTCCGTGTGGAACACACCTTCTTTATCTGTACGTTTATAAGTATGCGCACCGAAATAATCACGCTGAGCCTGAATGAGGTTAGCCGGCAGTACCGCAGCACGATAGCTATCGTAGTAGGCTACTGCAGCAGAGAAGGTCGGAACCGGGATACCGTTCTGCACAGCGTAGGCAACCACGTCACGCAGCGCCTGCTGGTATTCGTCCGCAATTTTCTTAAAGTACGGTGCCAGCAGCAGGTTGGCGATACCGGCGTTTTCAGCATAGGCATCGGTGATTTTCTGCAGGAATTGTGCACGAATGATGCAGCCCGCGCGGAAGATCTTCGCGATTTCACCATAGTTCAGATCCCAGTTGTTCTCGTCTGATGCCGCACGCAGCTGAGAGAAGCCTTGCGCGTAAGAAACGATTTTCCCCAGGTACAGTGCACGACGCACTTTCTCAACGAACTCCGCTTTATCACCCGCAGGTTTAGCCTGCGGGCCAGACAGCACTTTAGATGCTGCCACGCGCTGCTCTTTCAGGGAAGAGATGTAACGCGCGAAGACAGATTCGGTGATCAGAGACAGCGGTTCGCCCAGATCCAGAGAACTCTGGCTGGTCCATTTACCGGTGCCTTTGTTCGCTGCTTCATCCAGAATCACATCAACCAGGTATTTACCCTCTTCATCTTTCTTCGTGAAGATATCTTTGGTGATGTCGATCAGGTAGCTGTTCAGCTCGCCTTTGTTCCACTCGGTGAAGGTTTCCGCCAGCTCTTCATTGGAGAGGTTCAGGCCGCCTTTCAGCAGGGAATATGCTTCCGCGATCAGCTGCATATCGCCGTATTCAATGCCGTTGTGCACCATTTTAACATAGTGCCCTGCACCGTCCGGACCGATATAGGTCACACACGGCTCGCCATCTTCTGCAACAGCTGCGATTTTTGTCAGAATAGGCGCCACCAGCTCGTATGCTTCTTTCTGGCCGCCAGGCATGATGGATGGGCCTTTCAGCGCGCCCTCTTCACCACCGGAAACACCGGTGCCGATGAAGTTGAAGCCTTCAGCAGACAGTTCACGATTACGACGAATGGTGTCCTGGAAGAAGGTATTACCGCCATCAATGATGATGTCGCCTTTTTCGAGGTAAGGCTTCAGGGAGTCGATAGCAGCATCGGTACCCGCGCCCGCTTTCACCATTAACAGGATACGACGAGGGGTTTCCAGAGATTCAACGAATTCTTTCACCGTATAGAAAGGGACCAGTTTCTTGCCTGGGTTCTCGGCAATCACTTCTTCGGTCTTATCACGGGAGCGGTTGAAAACGGAGACAGTATAACCACGGCTTTCGATGTTGAGCGCCAGGTTGCGCCCCATCACTGCCATACCGACAACGCCGATTTGTTGCTTAGACATTACATACTCCTGTCAGGTGTGGATACCCAGCCAGATAAAGACCTGGCGGGCTTAAAAGCAAGTAATAATTATGTTAACTCAATACTCAGCTAAAGATATAGCAACTGATGCGCTATAGCCCACGCTCATTGCCTCGCTCATGACCTAACAAGCGTGTCAGCGCAACAGTTGGTTGACTCTCTATATCTGCCTGAATAAACGACAATAAAAATTGTACGCCAAGTATAATAGGTAACGCAGCGAGCATCACTGTACCACTTGTTGCCGGAGTATTCGTTGCGACAGAGTGATACCAGGCACCAGTACCATAAATGATCCCGAAGATGAAGAGTAATGTTCCTAATACTAATTCAATAGAGGCAATCGAAAACCCACGAAGGAAATAATTATAAAATATACGCTTACAAAGATTCTTAATATTACCTTTCAAAAAAGGAAATAATATTTTCTTAATATTAAGGTTTGATACCTCATCACCGTAAACAGCATCCATTGGGAT
>NZ_CAMFKT010000017.1:0-110407 GCF_945957325.1 Enterobacter sp. PL1 | reverse complement strand
TCGAAGGTAGTATTATTACTATCATTTTAAAATGACAGGGAGACCGAATGTACAACCATAATCGGGATAAAAGTCATTTCGAAGAGAAAGTCTTAGAGATTGAAAATCTTGCGCAGCGAATTGCCACAAAGCATTTGCTTTATGATACCGCTGGTATGTTTTTTGAAACTCAACAACTTGTTGCTCACCTGAGAAGGGAGATCGAGTCGCATTGCTTGACCTGGTCAGGCGGGATTCAATTACTTGATGAACAGATACATCATCTTAAGGAACAGGATGATTTACTCACCTTCAATAAAGCTAAGTTATTTATTGTTGTTGAAAAAAACCGAACAACAACGACGACTTTAGCGCTTAAACAGATCGGTTTCGTTGCCGGTGGGGCGCAAGTGTATGGGGGCGCTAGTTTATGCGTCGGTTCGCTGGGTCTGGCCTGTGCTGCGTATGGTGCACCTATGATTACTCATGGGCTAAACAACATGTATGAAAATGGATACTATCTTCTTTATCGTGAAGATCGGTCTGGCACGCTAAGAGATGCTTATCGTTACGTAGCAGCGAAACTCGGCTATGGGAATAATGAAGCTGATATTGTCTATGGAGTAGTTGATATCTCTTTATCAGCCTATGGCGCGGGCAGGAGAGTACTGGCTCCCCGAGAAAAATCCTGGAGTCTGTTTCGCAACATTGAATCTGATTATATCAGAGGATGGCAAGAGGCTTCTAAAACAGCGATGGCTCTGGATTTAACCAGTGGAAGCGTCACAGGTTGGCAGATGTACCAGATAGCTAAAGAGAATTAATTATGTCGGAACAATTCGAGTTGTCATTAACCCCACCGATTCTACCTGCCGTATGCTATTTTATTGTATCTATTGTCGTTTTTTTCTTGTTGTACCTCGGGAAACTCAAGGTCAACAGGCTTCATAAATATCCTCTGTTCATTGCCTATACGCTATTTGTGATAGCCATCGCAGCCATTCAAATTAACGTTTTTGCCAACGGCTATGAGTTTGTTAGCGGTTTTTTACATATTGATTTTGATCCCTGGCGGTACGACTCGGTGTATTGGGGGTCATTGATATTCGCCATGCTTTACCTGCTGGCAATGCCACGGAATAGGTATTAATGTCGCAAATCTGCTCTGCGATTATTCTTGAACTTATGCGTAACCAATTGAACCGAAACTATATTCTTTAGGTTACGCATAGCAAAAAAATTACCGCTTACTATTACAGCATCTATTCTTAACTTGGCGTCAACTTCAACTCAACCGCTAAACATGCGACAATGATCGGCACTGCCGGCTTAATTCTTTCGCTAAATCAGGATATTAACTGCCCATGAAGGGTAAATACAAAGCCGCTCTTGCGCTTTTACTGCTGTTCATATTGTTGCCGCTGACGCTGCTGATGACGCTCGCTCAGTGGGTACCGACGCTCGCCGGGATCTGGCTTCCCGTCGGGACGCGCATCGCGTTCGAAGAGAGTCCGAAACTGACTCGCCGCGCGCTGGTGATCCCCGATCTTCGCTATCTGGTGGAAGACTGCGAAATTGCCCGCATCGATAACGTGACGCTGTCACACCCCAGCCGCTGGAAGCTGGATATCGGCGCGCTGGATCTTAACACCGTCTGCCTGAGCAAAATTCCCCAGTCGGCGCCCTCAACGGTCGCCCCGAAAACGCTGGCACAATGGCAGGCTGTGTTACCCAATACCTGGCTCACGATTCACCGCCTGACGCTGTCGCCCTGGCAGCAGTGGCAGGGCGAGCTGCAGGCGTCGCTAACCCCCTCCAGCCAGGAGATTGCCTATAAAGGCGAGCAGGTCAGCATTAAAGGCACGCTTCGCGGTCAGACGCTCTCGGTCAGCCAGTTCGATGTTCAGCTCCCGGATCAGCCGCAGCCGATTAAGCTGGTGGGCGAGTTTACCCTGCCGCTGGTGCCGGACGGCGTGCCGGTGAAAGGCCACGCGGTGGCGACCTTTAACGTGCCACAGTTAACGTCTCTGGTCGATGCCGATCTCGACTGGGAAGACAATCAGGGACAGCTGGTGGTGATGGCGAGAGACAACCCCGATCCGCTTCTCGACCTGCCGTGGCAGATCACGGCGCAACAGCTCAACATCAGCGACGGGCGCTGGAACTGGGATCTCTCGGGTATGCCACTGAGCGGGCGGGTGTCCCTTCGCGCCGACAACTGGCAGCAGGGGCTGGAGAAAGCCACCCTGACCGGACGACTGAACGTCTTGACGCAAGGCGATGCGGGTAAAGGCAACGCGGTACTGAATATTGGGCCCGGCAGGCTCAGCATGGAAAACAGCGACATGCCCCTGCACCTGAGCGGCGAGGCGAAGCAAAACGATCTCATTCTTTACGCCAAGTTACCGGCAAAACTGACCGGCAGCCTGTATGAACCGCAGCTCGCCTTTGAGCCGGGCGCGCTGCTTCGCTCGCGCGGGCGCATCATTGACTCGCTCGATATCGATGAAATCCGCTGGCCGCTGGCGGGCGTGAAGCTCACCCGGAAGGGGGTGGACGGTCGTTTACAGGCGATTCTGCGCGCCCATGAAAACGAGATGGGCGATTTTGAACTCCACCTGGACGGTCAGGCCAACGACTTTTTACCCGATAACGGCCTGTGGCAGTGGCGCTACTGGGGCAAAGGCGGCTTTACGCCGATGCATGCCCGCTGGGATGTCGCCGGGAAAGGCGAGTGGCGCGACAACCTTATTGAGCTGACGGCACTCTCCACCGGCTTTGACAAGCTTCAGTATGGCACGATGGAGGTCAGCACGCCGCGTCTGGTGCTGGATCGGCCTGTACGCTGGCTGCGCGATGCCGAAAAACCAACCTTCAGTGGGGCGTTGTCGCTCAACGCAGGGCAAACCCGTTTCTCCGGCGGCAGCGTGTTGCCGCCCTCGGTCCTGACCTTCAGCGTCGACGGCACCGACCCGACGATTTTTCAGTTTAAGGGTGACCTCCATGCGGACAACATCGGCCCGGTACAGGTTAACGGACGCTGGGATGGCGTGCGCCTTCGCGGGCAGGCCTGGTGGCCGAAACAGTCCCTCGCCGTATTCCAGCCGCTGATCCCGCCGGACTGGAAAATGACGCTGCGCGACGGGGCGCTTTATGCGCAGGTCGCCTTCTCGGCGGCGGCCGATCAGGGCTTTGAAGCGGGCGGGCACGGAGTGCTGAAATCCGGCAGCGCCTGGATGCCCGATAACCAGATTAACGGCGTCGATTTTGTGCTGCCGTTCCGCTTCAGCGAGGGCACCTGGTCTCTGGGCACGCGCGGTCCGGTCACGTTGCGCATCGGTGAAGTGGTAAACCTGGTGACCGCGCGCAACATTACCGCGGATTTACAGGGCGATTATCCCTGGACGGAGGACAATCCGCTGCTGCTCACCAACGTGAAGGTGGAAACCCTCGGCGGGAAGATCACCATGCAGCAGCTGCGAATGCCGCAGCACGATCCGGCTCTGCTGCGGGTGGACAATATCTCCTCGAGCGAGCTGATTAGCGCCGTCAATCCGAAACAGTTCGCCATGTCGGGGCCGGTCAGCGGGGCGCTGCCGTTCTGGCTGGACAACGAAAAATGGATCATTAAGGATGGCTGGCTGACCAACCCGGGGCCAATGACGCTTCGCATCGACAAAGATACGGCCGACGCCATCGTGAAAGACAATATGGTCGCGGGCGCCGCGATTAACTGGCTCCGCTATATGGAAATTTCGCGTTCGTGGACGAGAATCAATTTAGATAACCTGGGTGAATTAACCATGCAGGCGACCATCAAGGGGACCAGCAGGGTCGATGGCAAAAGCAGCTCCGTCAACCTGAACTATACCCATGACGAGAATGTCTTTACCCTCTGGCGCAGCCTGCGTTTTGGAGACAACCTGCAAACCTGGTTTGAGCAACACGCGGCGATACCCGGTCTCCGCAGTTCGACTGGCAAGGAAAGTGAGGAATAACAATGAAAAAGATGGCTGGTGCGCTCACCGTTGCCGTTGCCGCGCTACTGTCCGGCTGTACGCCGCGCATTGAAGTCGCTGCGCCAAAGGAGCCGATTACCATCAACATGAATGTCAAAATCGAACATGAGATCCACATTAAGGTCGATAAAGACGTTGAAACCCTGCTGAAATCGCGCAGCGATCTGTTCTGAGGATGCCATGAAACGAGTAGCTCTGATTTTGCTGGCGCTGGGGATGAACGTACAGGCGGCTACGCTCACCCTCAACGATGCCCGGGCCCAGGGGCGCGTGGGGGAAACCCTCAGCGGTTATCTGGCCCCGATTCAACAGGATGCCGAAACGCTGGCGCTGGTCAATCGCATCAACGCGGCGCGCACGGAAAGCTACCAGAAGCTGGCTGACAGCAATAATTTGCCGGTCGATGAAGTGGCCAAAATGGCAGGGCAAAAACTGGTTGCTCGCGCCCAGCCGGGCGAGTATGTGAAGGGCATTAACGGAAAATGGCTGAAAAAATAGCTAGCGGTAGCGCTTGCGATATTCACCCGGCGAAACGCCAAAGCGCTGCTTAAACGCCGTTGAAAAATGGCTATGGTCGGTGAACCCCCAGCTGTAGCCAATGCCCGCCAGCTTTTCGTCATCACCGGCTGCGCGCAGCACCTCCGCGCAGCGATCCAGGCGGCGGTTTTTAATGTACTGCGCAACCACAAGCCCCTTCTCGGCAAACATGCGATAGAGGCTGCGCACGGACATTCCGCTCTCGGCGGCAATCCACTCCGGACGCAGCGATTCAGACTGAATATGGTCGTCAATCAGCGCCACCACATGCTGGAACTGGCGCTCCTTACGCGGCTGAATGATTTCGCGCTGCTGGAAAGCGGGGCGCAGCAGGCAAATCATCGCTTCGAGCGCCGCTTCGCTCTCCCGGTCACTCAGGCTGGCATTGCTCATGCTCTCCATCAACAGGCGATGGCTCAGCTGCACCGTGGGCAGCGTGCGGGAAAGGGCGGTGGCGCAGCTTATCTCCTGAAAACGGCACTGCTGCTCAATAATCTGACGGGGAACCAGGAGCGAAATCTGGCGGGATTTTTCCTGCCAGTTGATCGAGCAGGGGCGTGAGGCGTCAATCAGCGTGATATCCCCGGTTCTGAGTACCGCGCGACGGTCATCCTGCTCAATCTCCGCGCTGCCTTCGAGCTGAAACACGGTATAGAACCAGGCATCGTTACTCTGTTTGATCTCCTCACGGGAGCGGAACAGGTTGACACCACCGGCGGTGACGGTGCTGAGCTTCAGGCTGCGCGCATAGCTGGTCTCCAGCTCGCCGTAGAATCTGCCCCCGGTGGGCTGCGCGTTAAAACGCCCGCAAACCTGGTTAATTTGCGCCAGCCACTGCTGATACTGTTCCTGCTCGCTTGCACACGCCATCGTTTCTCTCACTGCACCGTCAACGTTTTCGCATTGTTGCATTTGTGTTGCATTTTGTCAGAGCTATGAGGCTGACTATAGGAAAGAACACTCACCGGTAACAGCGATATAAGCGGCAATTATCGCGATTTGCGGCGCCTGTCACAGGTGGCAAAGCGAATGTCACAGAGACAAAAGCGAGAATGCAAAACCCCTCTTAGACTGGATGAACACCCTGCGAAGAATAACGAAGGAGTATCCTATGTCTGAATCACTGGTGGCTATTCAGCCTGCCGTGCAACAATTTTTAGACCGACAGCATGGCCTGTGGATTGAAGGGCGTCAGGCCGCGTCGGACAGTGAAAAGCGGCTTAATGTCTACAACCCGGCCACGGGCGAGGTGATTGCCTCAACTGCCGACGCCAGCGTCGACGACGTTGATCGTGCCGTCATGTCCGGCTGGCGCGCCTATGTGGCCCGTACCTGGGCCGGAAAACTCCCGGCGGAGCGCGAGCGGATCCTGCTCCATTTCGCCGATCTCGTTGAAAAGCACGGCGAGGAGCTGGCTCAGCTTGAAACGCTGGAGCAGGGCAAGTCCATCAACATCTCCCGTGCCTTTGAAGTCGGCTGCACCCTGAACTGGATGCGCTATACCGCCGGGCTGACCACCAAAATTGCGGGCAAAACCCTCGATCTCTCCATCCCGCTACCGCAGGGGGCACGCTATCAGGCGTGGACGCGGAAAGAGCCGGTTGGCGTGGTGGCCGGGATCGTGCCCTGGAACTTCCCGCTGATGATCGGCATGTGGAAAGTGATGCCAGCGCTGGCCGCGGGCTGCTCTATCGTCATTAAGCCGTCGGAAACCACGCCGCTGACCCTGCTGCGCGTGGCGGAACTCGCCAGTGAAGCGGGCATCCCGGACGGGGTGTTCAACGTGGTGACCGGCAGCGGCGCGGTGTGTGGCGCAGCGCTGACCTCGCACCCGCATATCGCGAAGGTGAGCTTTACCGGCTCAACGGCGACGGGTAAGCAAATTGCCCGCGCGGCGGCGGATACGCTCACCGGCGTGACCCTCGAGCTCGGCGGGAAAAACCCGGCAATTGTGCTCAAGGATGCGGACCCGGCGTGGGTGATCGAAGGCCTGATGACCGGCAGCTTCCTGAACCAGGGGCAGGTGTGCGCGGCCAGCTCGCGTATCTACATAGAGGCGCCGCTGTTTGACACGCTGGTCGGCGGGTTCGAACAGGCGGTGAAATCCCTGAGCGTCGGGCCGGGCATGTCGCCGGAGGCGCTTATCAACCCACTGGTGTCACGTGCGCACTGCGACAAGGTGCAGTCTTTCCTTGATGAGGCGACGTCGCGCAACGCGGAGCTGATCGTCGGTAACCGTGGTCCGGAGGGCAAAGGCTATTACGTGTCGCCGACGCTGGTGGTGAACCCGGATGCCTCGCTGCGGCTCACCCGCGAAGAAGTATTCGGTCCGGTGGTCAACCTGGTACGCGTCGCCGACGGGGAAGAGGCGCTCCAGCTGGCAAACGACACCGAATATGGCCTGACGGCCAGCGTCTGGACGCAGAATATCAGCAAGGCGCTGGAGTACACCGACAGGCTGCAGGCGGGCACCGTGTGGGTGAACAGCCATACGCTGATCGACGCCAACCTGCCGTTCGGCGGGATGAAGCAGTCCGGGACAGGGCGTGACTTCGGTCCGGACTGGCTGGACGGCTGGTGTGAAACCAAGTCGGTGTGCGTGCGGTATTAAAAAGCAAGCCGGGTGGCGGCTACGCCTTACCCGGCCTACAACGACTCGAACCGTAGGCTGGGTAAGCGCAGCGCCACCCGGCTTTTATCTACAGCGACCACCGATCCCGCCCGGCCTCTTTCGCCCGATACAGCGCCGCATCGGCGCGGGCGATAATCTCGGTGCCCGCGAGTCCCCCCGCCATCCCCGCAATCCCCATGCTCACGGTGACATGGTCGCTGACCGTCGAGGCGCCGTGCGGTATGGCCTCTGCGCGAAGGCCGTCCTGGATACGCAGGGCGACCTTTTCAGCGATGTTCTCCGGGCAATTAAACAGAATCACCAGAAACTCTTCGCCGCCGTAGCGTGACACCACATCCTCAGGTGTGCGCACCGACTGCTTAAGCACGCGCGCCACGCGCGTCAGACAGTCGTCACCCGCCTGGTGCCCGTAGGTGTCGTTGTAGCGCTTGAAGTAGTCGATATCCAGCATAATCAGCGAGAAGGGCTTCTTCTGCTCAACCGCGTTCTCCAGCACCACCTCCATTTTCCGTCGATTGGCGGTTTTGGTTAACGGGTCCTGATGCGCCAGCGCATCCAGCCGCGAAATCAGCAGCTGATTCTGCTGGTTACGTCGCCAGGCTTCGTCAAACCAGCTCAGCAGAATAAAACGCCCGCAGATCAGGATCAGCGTAAAGACGCTCCAGATGACAACGAAGTGAAGGTTGAGACCATCGTTTCGTATCCAGCTTGCTATCGGCAGGGTGATCCAGAGCGGGAGCACAAAGGCGAGCAGCCCTTCAGGGTAGAAATAGAGCGCCGTCAAACCGGCGAGTAACAGAATAACGCACAGCGGCCAGACGTGCGGCAGCAGCAGTTGGGTGATAAACCAGAAGCAGGAGACCGACCAGATGGCGCTGCAGATAAACAACACCACGCTGATGCCGGCGATGCGCCGCCAGGCCATAAGGATCAGCGCAGCCGAGAGGATGATAATACCGAGCATGGAGGCATCGACGATTCTCGTCAGCTGCGGCGAGTGGGGATAAAGGGGATCGCTGGCCTTAAGCAGAACGTGTCGCAGCAGAATCATCACCGCGAAGCTGATATTGACGAAGGCCAGCCACGGCAGGTTCATCGCCAGTCCATGCATGACCATGGCCTGGCGCGTTGGCCAGGTTGCCCGTTCCAGCGTCGGTTTTTTTCTTTTTTCCATAAAGCCCTTTCCCGTCCGGGGGATAAATCATGCAGGTGAGATATCAGTAACTATAAGCAAGCCAGGACGATCCTCAAACGCCAGGGCAAAAAAAACCGGGCAATTGCCCGGCGGATGGTTATTTTTCGTCTTTTTTCTTCCCGAGCGTTGGCGTCTCGTCGAAGAAATTCCACGGTTTAAGCAGGGTATGCACCCATTCCGTCGGCATGATCGGCCACTCCTCCGCGCGCGCCACGTGGGTGGTGCCGGTGGTCATCCAGACCACGTCATCCTGATCGTTCAGCGACTCGTTATCCTTGCTGTACTGCCCAAGGCCCGTGTCGTGGATGGAGCGGTTCGGGAATTTCCCTTCCGGGTAGAGCTCATCCGGATGATAACGGGTCACCCACAGCTGTTTGTCCATAAAGCTCAGGCGATGGTAGATCCACTCGTCCGGGGCAAATTTCGCGCCGGTCGCCACCGGGTGCGTGCCCCCCGCGTAAGGGATAATCTGGTATGAGACCGGGTTGCCCATGCGGTTCTCTTTACTTGTGTTGCTCAGCAGTCGAATGGTGCCCGGGTCGAACTTCTGTGCCGCCTGCTGCTCGGTATCAATATCGTACTGATTAATCTGCATTGTGCTGGTGCGCGGGCCCCCGGCGGTATTCGGCTTCACTTCCGGATCCATGGCCACCAGCTTGTTGTTGATGCCGTCCACGTCCATATCAAGACGGAAGTTGTAGATGTGCTGGTGCGTGGTGCCCACGATGTTGTGGTCGATCAGCGTACCGTATTTAGTGTCATCTTTAGCGGTGGCGTCGTGCATGGTTTTCGCCTGCACGCCTTTCACCGCCTCGATACCCGTCGCCCCGGCGTCAATGCCGATGGTGCCATTTTCATGGAACACCCAGTCGAAGATGTAATCGTAGTTGCCCACGGTACTCACCCAGCGCACCACCAGTTCGCGGCGCTCGGTGCTGACGTTAGGCTGGCCCATCTCCTGATGCTTATATTCCGGCCCCGCGTAGCGTTCGAAAATCGCTATCGCGCGCGGGATCTCCATCGGCGCGCCGGTGTAATCCGGGATAGTTTCGTTGAGCATCACCGCGTTGGACGGCACGTCTTTCCCGCGCACCAGCGGCGAGGTCAGGGTGCCCATGCCGTAGTCGCCGGAATCAAGATAGGCCTTGAAGTACCAGCCCACGTCCGGATCGCCGTAAGGGACGATCATGCCGCCGAGCGACCCCTGATACATAATCTGGCGTTTTTTGCCGTTGTCGTTATACGTGACGGTTGAAATCATCGGGCCGACGCGGGAGTCCAGGCTCAGGTGGAAATCCCAGTTCTGCCAGTGCACCATATCGCCGGTAATAGTGTAGTTCTTGCCTTCCGGCTCAATGATGTCGAGCGGTTTTTTCGGCGTCTCTATACGGTCGCGGCCATCGTAGGGGCGCGGCGTCATCGGGACCGGAACAACGGCGCCTTCTTCAATCTTCTGGATTTTTTTCTGCTCAAGATCGACCACGGCCACCAGGTTCTCAATCGGGTGCGCCCAGTAGTTGCCGTCGCCGACGTCGAGATAGCTCA
Organism: Enterobacter sp. PL1; assembly: GCF_945957325.1. Lineage (NCBI taxonomy): Bacteria > Pseudomonadati > Pseudomonadota > Gammaproteobacteria > Enterobacterales > Enterobacteriaceae > Enterobacter > Enterobacter sp. PL1. The sequence continues at coordinate 100,500 of NZ_CAMFKT010000017.1, read as the reverse complement.
CCACCTTCAGCAGGCGATCTTCCTGCTTCAGGCCGTCTTTACCGTCGAAATAGCCGACGGTCAGCGGCGTGGTAATCACTTTTTTCGGGTCGGTGATGCCGTGTTTTTTAAGCACCTCGGCAAACTCCGTGCTCTCGTTAACGATCTGCTGCACCGCAGTGAAATCATCCAGCAGCACCATGCCGTGCGCGTCTTTCACCGGCTCCCAGCGCAGGATTTTTTTATCCTTCAGATCCACCACGCTTTCGATAACGTGCTTGCCATCGAGCATCACAATCTTTGCCTGACGCGGGGCATCCACAGCCGTACCGTTAAGCACAAAGTCCCACACTTTGGCTTTCTCTGGCTCAGCAAGGGCAATCTGGGTAAAGCGGGTATTCGGTTTAAAATCCGCCGAGGCTTTGACAATCTCAACGGCTTGCTTAATTTCGTCCGCCGTCAGCGCGTTCAGCGGGTGAGGGCGTTTTTCAACCTGGAAAGTCTGGTCAAGACCGGACTGGAAAACATCATTGATGAAGCTGTCAGAGATAAAGGCTTTCTTGCCTTTCATCACCACCGGCACCTCGAGCTTGAGGGTTTTCCCGTTGACGATAGCGGTTTTAGCGCCCGGTTTGACCTTCACAAAGGCGCCGTCTTTCGCAATGGTAAACATCTGTGCGTAATCATCCCACTGAACGTCGGCGCCAAAGTCCTGCAGCGTTTTGTCCATCGGGACCATATGCGCCTCGCTGCCGTGGGCGAAAACAGGGGATTGCCAGGCGCAACACAGCGCAACGGCCATAGCCAGCGCTGTTCTACGGGCAGAAAAAGAAGAATTGCTTCCCATCGTAGACCTCATCTTGTTGTGTTTATAGTGTTGTGACAGCCCTATCCTGACAGGCGCCTGAGAAAAGCGTTTGCCTGCATCTGCCAGATTATTTGCCAGTCTTGCCAGGTTAAAAAAAGAGCGGGGCGATGTCACACCCCGGCTGGTCGTCGTAGGCCGGGTAAGCATCGCGCCACCCGGCAGGTAAGGCGGTGAAGGGAAGGTGTCAGAAATCCCCCTGCTGGCGCGCCACCAGCGTCAGGATGGAGTAGAGCGCCACGGCCTGCTGGTGCTGGTTGAAGATCTCAACCGCCCATTCCACCACGCCGGTTGGTTTTTCCTCGGCACTGCGTTGTTTCTTCAGCGTTTTACGCTTGCAGGTCAGACGCACCTGAATGGTATCGCCCGGTTTAACCGGCTCGATAAAGCGCAGGTTTTCCATGCCGTAGTTGGCAATGACAGGCCCAACGCCCGCATCAACGAACAGCCCTGCCGCGGCGGAAATCAGGAAGTAGCCGTGCACCACGCGCTCGCCAAAGATCGACTCTGCCGCGCCGATCTTGTCCATATGGGCGTAAAAGTGGTCGCCGCTCAGGCAGGCAAAATTCACGATGTCCGCTTCCGTCAGGGTGCGGCGCGGCGTCAGCAGGCTGTCGCCCGGCTGCAGCTCCTCAAAGTATTTGCGGAACGGATGCACGCGATCTTCCTGCACCGCTGCGCCACGCACCCACTGCTTGCCGATGGCGGCCAGCATGGTCGGACTGCCCTGAATGGCGGTGCGCTGCATATAGTGTTTGACCGCGCGCAGGCCACCCAGCTCCTCGCCGCCACCCGCACGTCCGGGACCGCCGTGCACTAGCTGTGGCAGCGGGGAACCGTGGCCGGTGGATTCTTTCGAGGCTTCCTCGTTGAGGATCTGAATACGCCCGTGGGCGCGCGCCGCGCCGAGAATAAACTGGCGGGCAATGTCCAGGTCTGCGGTGACCAGCGTGCCCGCCAGGCTGCCGCCGCCCGCGCGGGCAAGCTGCATTGCGTGCTGTGCGTTGCGATACGGCATCAGGGTCGCGACCGGCCCGAAAGCCTCCGTTGCGTGGACGGCAGGGGTTTCATCCGGCTGCGGGCAGAACAGCAGGGTCGGCGGGAAGAACGCGCCCGCGGCCTGCAAATCCGCTTTGCCTCCCAGGCGGACCTGGCAGCCTGCGGCGATCAGGTGATCCACTTTCTCCTGCACGTCCGCGCGCTGTTCGGCGTTGACCAGCGCGCCCATCTTTACCCCTTCCTGCGCCGGGTCGCCCACCGCCACCTTTTCCAGGCGGGCAACCAGCGCCTGGCTCACGGCGTCAATCTGGCTCTGCGGGACGATAATGCGGCGGATGGCCGTACATTTCTGCCCGGCTTTGGCGGTCATCTCGCGGACCACTTCCCGAATGAACAGGGCGAACTCCGGCTGCTCCGGCGTGACGTCTTCCCCCAGCACGCAGCAGTTCAGGGAGTCGGCTTCCATCGTGAACGGAATGGCATTCGCCACAATATTCGGGTGCACGCGCAGGCTTTGCCCGGTGCTGGCGGAGCCCGTAAAGGTGACCACGTCCTGGCTGTCGAGCTGGTCGAGCAGATCCCCCGCACCGCCGCAGATCAGGCTGATAGCGCCGTCCGGCACCAGCCCGCTGTCGACGATGGATTTCACCATCGCCTGCGTCACCTGCGCGGTAGCGGTGGCAGGTTTGATGATGGCGGGCATGCCCGCAAGCCAGGTCGGGGCCAGTTTTTCCAGCATTCCCCAGCTGGGGAAGTTAAAGGCGTTGATGTGCACCGCCACGCCGGACTTCGAGGTCAGGACGTGACGCGCGGCAAAGCCGCCTTCTTTTGACAGCGGGATCGGCTCGTCTTCCGGCCACACGGTGTCATCCGGCAGCTCGCGGCTGCCCAGGCTGGCGTAAGTGAAGAGGGTGCCGATCCCGCCTTCGATATCGACCCAGCTGTCTGCTTTCGTCGCCCCGGTCTGGGCGGACAGAGCATAAAACGTCTCTTTCTCGTTAAGCAGATGCTTTGCCACCGCCTTCAGCATGGCCGCGCGTTCGATAAAGGTCATCGCGTGAAGCGCTTCGCCGCCGCGCTCAATCGCATAGCGACGGGCGGCCGCCATGTCCAGCCCTTCGCTGGTCACGCTCCACAGCGCTTCGCCACTGATGGCGTGATGAATAGTGCGTTCGCGGCCCCGGCCAGACTGCCAGGTGCCGGACAAGAAGCTGGCTAACTGCTGCATCGCTTATCTCCAAATGTTACGTTGTTTACCCATTAATAGTTTGATCGTGAATCATAAAAATCAAGTTGAGTTTTTAATGAATTGTTAACGATGTGATCTTGATGGATGAATCACAGAATACCAAGGCCCGCTTATCAAGGCTTTCAGCAAAAGCCTTGCGAGCAGCATCACAAAACAAGGAAACAATTCTTGGGGTTATATTTAACCTTTGTGTAACTTTTAAAAAACAAAGTGATTCAACATTACGCTTTAGTTTGCAAACTAACGAATCATAAAGGTGATGACGTGACGCAAGAACAACGGTTTGAGCAGCGCATAGCGCAGGAGACGGCGATTGAGCCTCAGGACTGGATGCCTGACGCCTACCGTAAGACGTTGATCCGCCAGATTGGCCAGCATGCGCACTCCGAAATTGTCGGCATGCTGCCGGAAGGGAACTGGATCGCCCGGGCCCCGACGCTGCGCCGCAAGGCGATCCTGCTGGCGAAGGTGCAGGACGAAGCCGGACACGGGCTTTACCTCTACAGCGCGGCGGAAACGCTGGGCTGCGCGCGGGAAGACATCTACCAGAAGATGCTCGACGGCAAGATGAAATACTCCTCCATCTTCAACTATCCGACCCTGAGCTGGGCCGATATCGGCGTGATCGGCTGGCTGGTGGACGGCGCCGCCATCGTCAACCAGGTGGCGCTGTGCCGCACCTCTTACGGTCCGTATGCCCGCGCGATGGTGAAAATCTGTAAAGAAGAGAGCTTCCACCAGCGCCAGGGCTTTGAAGCCTGCATGGCGCTGGCGCAGGGCAGCGAGGCTCAGCGCCAGATGCTGCAGGACGCCATCAACCGCTTCTGGTGGCCCGCGCTGATGATGTTCGGGCCGAACGACGACAATTCGCCGAACAGCGCCCGCAGCCTGGCCTGGAAAATCAAACGCTTTGGCAACGACGAGCTGCGCCAGCGCTTTGTCGACAACACGGTGCCGCAGGTGGAGATGCTGGGCATGACGGTGCCCGATCCCGACCTGCATTTTGATGAAGAGCGCGGTCATTATCGCTTCGGCGAGATCGACTGGCAGGAGTTTGACGAGGTCATTAACGGGCGCGGCATCTGCAACCACGAACGCCTGGCCGCGAAACGTAAAGCCTGGGAAGAGGGCGCGTGGGTGCGTGAAGCCGCGCTGGCGCACGCCGAAAAACAGCGCGCCCGTCAGGCCGCTTAAGAGGAAATAACCATGAGCAATGTCTACTGGCCGCTGTACGAAGTGTTCGTACGCAGCAAACAGGGGTTGTCCCACCGTCACGTGGGCAGTCTGCATGCCGCCGACGATCGCATGGCGCTGGAAAATGCGCGTGATGCCTATACCCGCCGCAGCGAAGGCTGCTCTATCTGGGTGGTGAAGGCGAGCGAGATTGTCGCCTCCCAGCCGGAAGAGCGCGGCGAGTTCTTCGACCCGGCGGAAAGCAAGGTTTACCGCCACCCGACGTTCTACACCATCCCTGACGGCATCGAGCATATGTGAGGCAAAGAATGAACTCAGTGACTGCCTATGCCCTGCGTCTGGGCGACAACGGTCTGGTGCTCTCCCAGCGTCTCGGTGCCTGGTGCGGCCACGCGCCGGAGCTGGAAATCGACCTCGCGCTCGCCAATATCGGCCTCGACCTGCTGGGCCAGGCGCGCAATTTCCTGACCTATGCCGCGGAGCGGGAAGGCCAGGGCGATGAAGACACGCTGGCGTTTGGCCGCGACGAGCGCCAGTTCCGCAATGTGCTGCTGGTGGAGCAGCCGAACGGCAGCTTCGCCGACACCCTTGCCCGCCAGTACCTGATGGATGCCTGGAACGTGGCGCTGTATGAACGCCTGACCCAAAGCCGCGACGGCCAGCTTGCCGCCATTGCCGCCAAGGCGATTAAAGAGGCGCGCTACCACCTGCGCTTCAGCCGCGGCTGGCTGGTGCGTCTGGGCGACGGGACAGAAACGTCTGCGCAAAAAATGCAGCAGGCCATCGACAGCCTGTGGCGTTTTACGGCGGAGCTGTTTGACGCCGATGAGGTCGAGCTTGAGCTGATTGAGTCCGGCGTGGCGGTTGACCCGCGCCTCCTGCGTCAGCCGTGGGAAAGCGAAGTGTATGCCGGTCTGAATGAAGCCTGCCTGCAGGTGCCCGCCGAGGTGGCGTACCGCACCGGGGGCAAGCAGGGGCTGCATACCGAACATCTGGGCCCGATGCTGGCGGAAATGCAGTATCTCCAGCGCGCGTATCCCGGTCAGCAGTGGTAAAGGAGAACGCTATGCAACGCCTCGTCGACATCTCGCCTGCGCAAATCCCGCAGATCTGGGCGCTGTTAAGCCAGATCCCCGATCCGGAAGTGCCGGTGTTAACCATCACCGATTTAGGCATGGTGCGCAGCGTGAAGGCGCAGGGTGAAGGCTGGGTTATCGGCTTCACGCCGACCTACTCGGGCTGCCCGGCGACGGAACACCTGCTGGGGGCGATCCGCGAGGCGATGACCGCGCACGGCTTTACCCCGGTGCACATTGTGCTCCAGCTTGAACCCGCATGGACCACCGACTGGATGACCCCCGACGCGCGCGAGCGCCTGCGGGCGTACGGCATCAGTCCGCCCGTGGGGCATAGCTGTCACGCGCACGCGCCGGTGGAGGTGAGCTGTCCGCGCTGCGCCAGCACCGACACCGCGCTTATCAGTGAATTTGGCTCGACGGCCTGCAAAGCGCTCTACCGCTGCAATTCCTGCCGTGAGCCCTTCGACTATTTCAAATGTATTTGAGGCTGCCATGACAACGTTTCATTCATTAACAGTGGCAAAAGTGGAACCCGAAACCCGCGACGCGGTGACCATCACCTTTGCGGTGCCGAAGGCCCTGCAGGAGGCCTACCGCTTCCGTCCCGGTCAGCACCTGACGTTAAAAACGACGCTTGGCGGGGACGAGCTGCGCCGCTGCTACTCCATCTGCCGGAGTACCGCCCCGGGCGAAATCAGCGTGGCGGTCAAAGCGATTGAGGGCGGGCGCTTCTCCCGCTATGCCCGGGATGAGATCAAAGCGGGCATGGCGCTGGAGGTGATGGTTCCTCAGGGTCAGTTTGGCTACCAGCCCCGGGCCGAACACGAAGGCCACTACCTGGCGATTGCGGCAGGCTCCGGGATCACCCCGATGCTGGCGATTATCTCCGCGACGCTTGCGACCGAACCGAACAGCCATTTCACCCTGATCTACGGCAACCGCAGCAGCCAGAGCATGATGTTCCGCCAGGCGCTGGCGGACCTGAAGGACAAATACCCGCAGCGGCTGCAGCTGCTCTCTATCTTCAGCCAGGAGCGGCTGGACAGCGACCTGCTCTATGGCCGCATCGACGGGGAAAAGCTGCAGGCGCTGGCGAAAATCCTGATCAACTTCCGCCAGTATGACGAGGCGTTTATCTGCGGCCCGTCTGCCATGATGGACGACGCGGAAGCCACGCTGAAGGCGCTGGGGATGCCGGACAAATTCATTCACCTTGAGCGCTTTAACACCTCCGGAATCACCGTTAAGCGCGCGGCGCACGTGCAGGCAGAAGGACAGAAAGTGACCGTTCGCCAGGACGGGCGCGACCGTGAAATCACCCTGGCGGCGGACGACGAAAGCATTCTGGATGCCGCCCTGCGTCAGGGGGCGGATCTGCCGTATGCCTGCAAGGGCGGCGTGTGCGCCACCTGTAAATGCAAAGTGCTGCGCGGGAAGGTGGACATGGCGACCAACTACAGCCTGGAGCCGGACGAGCTGGCCGCCGGGTATGTGCTGAGCTGCCAGTCGCTGCCGTTAACCGCCGACGTGATCGTCGACTTTGACGCGAAGGGGATGGCATGAGCGAACTGATTATTACCCGTCATGGCCGCGTGCTGCAGCTGACGCTGAACCGTCCGGCGGCGCGCAACGCCCTCAACAACGCGCTGTTGACCCAGCTTACGGAACAGCTTGAGGCCGCCGCTGTGGATGCCGACATCGCCGTCTGCGTGATTTACGGCAGCGAGCGCTGCTTTGCCGCCGGGGCCGATCTCAACGAAATGGCGGAGAAAGACCTGCCTGCCACTCTGAACGATATTCGCCCGCAGCTGTGGGCGCGGATCAACGCGTTTCCTAAACCGCTGATCGCCGCCGTAAATGGCTTCGCGCTGGGGGCGGGCTGCGAGCTGGCGCTGCTGTGCGACGTGGTGATTGCCGGTGACAACGCCCGTTTCGGCCTGCCGGAAATCACGCTCGGCATCATGCCCGGCGCGGGCGGCACTCAGCGTCTTATCCGCAGCGTCGGTAAATCCCTGGCCAGCAAAATGGTGCTGACCGGCGAGAGCATTACCGCAGAGCAGGCGCTGAACGCCGGGCTGGTGAGTGACGTTTTCCCGGCGGCGCTGACGCTGGAGTATGCCCTGAAGCAGGCGGCACGAATGGCGCGCCACTCGCCGCTGGCGCTGCAGGCGGCGAAGCAGGCGCTGCGCCAGTCCCAGGAGGTGCCGCTCCAGGCCGGTCTGGCCCAGGAGCGCCAGCTGTTTACGCTGCTTTCTGCCACCGAAGACCGCCGGGAAGGCATCGACGCCTTCTTACAAAAACGCACCCCCGACTTTAAAGGACGCTAATTGTGGAATTTATTCTCAGTCATGTAGAACAGGGCGTGATGACCATTACGCTGAACCGTCCGGAGCGTCTGAACAGCTTTAACGACGTCATGCACCGGCAGCTGGCCGAGTGCCTGAAACAGGCCGAGCGCGATGACACTATCCGCTGCCTGCTGATCACCGGGGCAGGACGCGGCTTTTGCGCCGGTCAGGACCTCAACGACCGCAACGTCGACCCTAACGGCCCGGCGCCGGATCTGGGCATGTCCGTTGAAACCTTCTACAACCCGCTCGTGCGCCGCCTGGCAAAGCTGCCGAAGCCGGTCATCTGTGCCGTTAACGGCGTGGCGGCGGGCGCTGGCGCCACGCTGGCGCTCGGGTGCGACATGGTGATTGCGGCGCGCTCCGCCAGCTTCGTGATGGCCTTCAGCAAGCTCGGCCTGGTGCCGGACTGCGGCGGCACCTGGCTGCTGCCGCGCGTGGCCGGACGCGCCCGCGCCATGGGGCTGGCGCTGCTCGGCGACAAGCTCAGCGCCGAACAGGCGCAAGCGTGGGGCATGATCTGGCAGGTGGTCGATGACGAAGAGCTCTCCACTACGGCGCAGCAGATGGCCCTGCATTTTGCGTCGCAGCCGACCTTCGGCCTGGGGCTGATCAAGCAGGCGATCAATGCTGCGGAAACCAATACCCTGGACGCCCAGCTCGATCTGGAGCGTGACTATCAGCGCCTGGCCGGGCGCAGCGACGACTACCGCGAGGGCGTCAGCGCCTTCCTGGCAAAGCGCGCGCCGAACTTTACGGGGAAATAAGATGCTGAACATACGGACTGTCGCCGTGATCGGCAGCGGCACGATGGGCGCCGGCATTGCCGAAGTGGCGGCCAGCCACGGTCATCCGGTGCTGATCTACGACATCTCCAGCGATGCGATATCGCGCGCCATCGACGGGATCCGCCAGCGTCTGGCCTCCCGGGTAACGCGGGGAAAACTCTCTGCCGATGCCGGGAGCCAGATCCTTGCCCGGCTGCTTCCCGTCACGGATATCACCGCGCTCTCCACAGCCGAACTGGTGATTGAAGCGGCATCCGAGCGGCTGGAGGTGAAAAAGGCGCTGTTTGCGCAGCTGGCTGAGATCTGCCCGCCGCAGACGGTGCTGACCAGCAATACCTCGTCCATCTCCGTCACGGCGATTGCGGCGGACGTCCACCACCCGGAGCGGGTCGCAGGGCTGCACTTCTTTAACCCGGCGCCGGTGATGAAGCTGGTGGAGGTGGTCAGCGGGCTGGCGACCTCCCCGGAAGTGGCCGACGCGCTGTGCGAGCTGGCGCTGAACTGGGGCAAACAGCCCGTTCGCTGCCAGTCCACGCCGGGGTTCATCGTCAACCGCGTTGCGCGTCCGTTCTATTCCGAGGCCTGGCGCGCGCTGGAAGAACAGGTTGCCCCGCCGGAGGTGATTGACGCCGCCCTGCGCGAAGGCGGCGGCTTCCCGATGGGGCCGCTGGAGCTGACCGACATGATTGGTCAGGACGTGAACTTTGCGGTGACCTGCTCGGTCTTTAACGCCTTCTGGCAGGAGCGTCGTTTTCTGCCTTCGCTGGTTCAGCAGGAGCTGGTGCTGGCAGGCAGGCTGGGCAAAAAGAGCGGGAAGGGCGTTTACGACTGGCAGGGTGCCAAACCCGACGTGCAGTGGGTCAAGGCGGTGATCGACAGCTATAGCCCGATGCGCGTGGAAAAAATACGTGACAGTGTCACAGAAATTGATGATGTGTACCTGATTGAAACGCAGGGGGAGACCGCGCAGGCGCTGGCGCTGCGGCTCAACGGCCCGGTGGTGGTGGTCGACCGCATTGAGCGCGACGTGGCGGTCATTGCCGCCGCGGCCAGCAACCCGCATACCGCGACGCAAAAAGCCATTCACTACCTGCAGCAGCAGGGGCTCCGGGTGGTGCAAATCGCCGATTATCCCGGCCTGCTGATCTGGCGAACGCTGGCGATGATTGCCAACGAGGCGCTGGATGCCCTGCAAAAAGGGGTCGCCAGCGAGAAGGACATTGATACCGCCATGCGCCTGGGCGTGAACTACCCGAGCGGGCCGATCGCCTGGGGCGAGCGCCTGGGCTGGCAGCGCCTGCTGACGCTGCTGGAGAACCTGCAGCGTCATTACGGCGAAGAGCGCTATCGCCCCTGTTCACTGCTGCGCCAGCGCGCGCTTCTGGAGAGTAGCTATGAGTCATAACGCCTGGCATAACGCCCGCACCATGTACGAACGGGACGCCTGCGCGCAGGCGATGGGGATGGACATTGTCGAGATGGACGAGGGCTACGCGGTGGTAACCATGACCATCACCCCGCAGATGCTGAATGGCCATAAAACCTGCCACGGCGGACAGCTGTTTTCGCTGGCAGACACCGCTTTTGCCTACGCCTGCAACAGCCAGGGGCTGGCGGCGGTAGCCTCCGGCTGCTCGATTGACTTTCTGCGTCCGGGCTTCGCAGGGGACACGCTCACCGCCACCGCGCGGGTGAAGCATCAGGGCAAACTGACCGGCGTGTATGACATTGAAATTCAGAACCAACAACAGAAAACCGTCGCCCTTTTTCGCGGAAAATCTCACCGCATCGGCGGCAGCGTGACAGGAGAGGCCTGATGCGTGACGCATTTATTTGTGATGGCGTTCGAACCCCGGTGGGCCGCTACGGTGGCGCGCTTTCCGCCGTTCGAACTGACGATCTCGGCGCCGTGCCGCTGCGCGCGCTGCTGGCCCGCTACCCGCAGCTCGATCCGGAGCGGATTGACGACGTGATATTCGGCTGCGCCAACCAGGCGGGGGAAGATAACCGCAACGTGGCGCGCATGTCGTCGCTGCTGGCCGGTCTGCCGCAGACGGTCTCCGGCACGACGATCAACCGCCTGTGCGGGTCCGGGCTGGACGCGATTGGTTTTGCCGCGCGCGCCATTAAGGCGGGCGACGGCGACCTGCTGATTGCGGGCGGCGTGGAGTCGATGTCCCGCGCGCCGTTTGTGATGGGCAAAGCCACCGCGGCGTTTCAGCGACAGGCGGAGATCTTCGATACCACCATCGGCTGGCGATTTGTGAATCCGCTCATGCATCAGCAATTCGGAACTGACAGTATGCCGGAAACGGCAGAGAATGTAGCTGAATTGTTAAATATCAGCCGTGCCGATCAGGACGCGTTTGCCCTGCGCAGCCAGCAGCGTACCGCGCAGGCGCAGCAGAACGGCATTCTGGCGCAGGAGATTGTCCCGGTGCCGGTGCCGGGCAAAAAAGGGACGGTCAACGAGTTCAGCGTGGATGAACATCCGCGCGCCGACACCACGCTCGAACAGCTTGCCGGTCTGAAAACGCCGTTCCGTAAGAACGGGGTGGTCACGGCGGGCAATGCCTCCGGCGTCAACGACGGCGCGGCGGCGCTTATCGTCGCCAGCGAGAAGATGGCGCTGGCGCAGGGGGTAGTCCCGCGCACGCGGATCGTGGCGATGGCGACGGCAGGCGTGGAGCCCCGTCTGATGGGGCTCGGCCCGGTACCCGCTACCCGTAAGGTGCTGGAGCGCGCCGGACTCAGTATTCACGATATGGACGTCATCGAGCTTAACGAAGCTTTTGCCGCGCAGGCGCTGGGCGTGCTGCGTCAGCTGGGCCTGCCGGATGATGCCGCGCACGTCAACCCGAACGGTGGCGCGATTGCGCTGGGCCACCCGCTGGGCATGAGCGGCGCCAGGCTGGCGCTGGCCGCGAGTAACGAACTGCACCGACGCGGCGGGCGCTACGCGCTGTGTACGATGTGCATCGGTGTGGGTCAGGGCATTGCCATGATCCTTGAGCGTGTTTGAGCATAAAAACAATGTGAGTACCCTGCGATGATAAATACAACAAAGCTTGACCCGATCGAAACCGCGTCCCTTGACGAATTACAGGCGCTGCAGACCGCGCGTCTGAAATGGACGCTGCATCACGCCTATAACAACGTGCCGATGTACAAACGCAAGTTTGATGCCGCGGGCGTTCACCCTGACGATTTCAACGAGCTGGCGGATATCCGTAAGTTCCCGTGCACCACCAAGCAGGACCTGCGGGATAACTACCCGTTCGATACCTTCGCCGTGCCGATGGAGCAGGTGGTGCGCATTCACGCGTCATCCGGCACCACCGGCAAGCCGACCGTTGTCGGCTACACGCAAGGCGACATTGACAACTGGGCCAATCTGGTGGCGCGCTCCCTGCGCGCCGCGGGCGGCAGCGCGAAGGACAAAATTCACGTGGCCTATGGCTACGGCCTGTTTACCGGCGGGCTGGGGGCGCACTACGGGGCCGAGCGTTTAGGCGCGACGGTGATCCCGATGTCCGGCGGCCAGACGGAGAAACAGGCGCAGCTGATCCGCGATTTCCAGCCGGACATGATCATGGTGACGCCATCCTACTGCCTCAACCTGATTGAAGAGCTTGAGCGCCAGATGGGCGGCGATGCCAGCGGCTGTTCCCTGCGCGTGGGCGTCTTCGGCGCCGAGCCGTGGACGCAGGCCATGCGCCGTGAAATTGAAAAACGCTTAGGCATTACGGCGCTGGACATCTATGGCCTCTCCGAAGTGATGGGGCCGGGCGTGGCGATGGAGTGTATCGAAACCGTCGACGGCCCGACCATCTGGGAAGATCATTTCTACCCGGAGATCGTTAACCCGAACGACGGCACGCCGCTGGATGACGGCCAGCAGGGTGAACTGCTGTTCACCACGCTGACCAAAGAGGCGCTGCCGGTGATCCGCTACCGCACCCGCGACCTGACGCGCCTGCTCCCGGCCACCTCGCGCAGCATGCGCCGTATGGACCGCATCAGCGGCCGCAGCGACGATATGCTGATTATTCGTGGCGTCAACGTCTTCCCGTCGCAGCTGGAAGAGGAGATTGTGAAGTTCGAGCACCTTTCTCCGCACTACCAGCTGGAGGTGAACCGTCGCGGGCATCTTGATTCACTTTCCGTGAAGGTGGAGCTGAAAGAGAGCAGCCTGACGCTGACGCACGAGCAGCGTTGCCAGGTGTGCCACCAGCTGCGCCACCGCATTAAATCGATGGTGGGGATTTCCACCGACGTGACGATCGTGAACTGCGGCAGCATCCCGCGCTCGGAGGGCAAAGCCTGCCGGGTGTTTGACCTGCGTAAAGTTGCGGCCAACGGCTAAGTTTCCTCTCACCCCGGCCCTCTTCCAAAGGGAGAGGGTTAGGGTGAGGGGCTATCCCAGAATCCTATGCTATGATTCATCCAGGACAAAAATAACAACAGAATGAATCACATGAATAAACTCGACGCCTTTATCCAGCACGCGGTCAGCTCCGTTCCCGTCAGCGGGACCTCGCTTATCTCCTCGCTATACGGTGACGCGCTTTCCCATCGCGGCGGTGAGATTTGGCTCGGCAGCCTGGCTGCCTTACTGGAAGGCATGGGGTTTGGCGAACGGTTCGTGCGTACCGCGCTGTTTCGCCTCAACAAAGAGGGCTGGCTGGACGTCTCGCGCATCGGGCGACGCAGCTTTTACCGCCTGAGCGATAAGGGGCTGCGCCTGACGCGTCGCGCGGAGAATAAGATTTATCGCGCAGAGCTGCCCGCCTGGGACGGCAAATGGTTATTGCTGCTCTCCGAGGGGCTGGATAAAACCACCCTGGCCGACGTCAAAAAGCAGCTGATCTGGCAGGGGTTTGGCACGCTGGCGCCGAGCCTGATGGCCTCGCCGTCGCAGCATCTGGCGGACGTGCAGTCCCTGCTTCACGATGCCGGCGTGGCGGAAAACGTGATTTTCTTTGAAGCCCACTCGCCGCTGGCGCTCTCACGCGCCGCGCTGCGTTCACGCGTAGAAGAGTGCTGGCAGTTAACCGAGCAAAACGCGATGTATGAGTCGTTTATCAACTCGTTCCGGCCGCTGCTGCCGCTGCTGAAAGAGGCCGCGCCGGAGGAGCTGACGCCGGAACGCTGCTTCCAGATCCAGCTGCTGCTGATTCACTTCTATCGTCGCGTGGTGCTGAAGGACCCGCTGCTGCCGGAAGAGTTACTGCCTGCGCACTGGGCGGGGCAAAGCGCCCGACAGCTCTGCATAAATATCTATCAGCGTGTCGCGCCGGGAGCGCTGGCGTTTGTCAGCGAGAAGGGCGAAACCTCCGTCGGTGAACTGCCCGTGCCCGGCACGCTCTACTATCAACGCTTTGGTGGTCTTACAAGCGCATAAGGAGGGAAGATGCCTGTTTATCAAATTGACGGCCTGACGCCGGTCGTGCCTGACGAGAGCTACGTTCACCCAACGGCGGTGCTCATTGGCGACGTGATTCTGGGCAAAGGCGTGTATGTCGGTCCCAATGCCAGCCTGCGCGGTGATTTTGGCCGTATCGTGGTGAAAGACGGGGCGAACATTCAGGATAACTGCGTGATGCACGGCTTCCCGGAGCAGGACACCGTGGTGGAAGAGGACGGGCACATCGGCCACAGCGCCATTCTTCACGGCTGCGTGATCCGCCGCAATGCGCTGGTGGGCATGAACGCGGTGGTGATGGACGGGGCGGTCATTGGTGAAAACAGCATCGTCGGCGCGGCGGCGTTCGTGAAGGCCAAAGCGGAGATGCCTGCCAACCATTTGATCATCGGCAGCCCGGCCAGGGCGATCCGTGAGCTGAGCGAGCAGGAGCTGGCATGGAAGCAGCAGGGCACGCGGGAGTATCAGGTGCTGGTGGAGCGCTGCAAGCTGACTATGCACCAGGTCGAGCCGCTGCGTGAGGTTGAGCCTGAACGGAAACGGCTGACGTTTGACGAGAATTTGAGGCCGAAGTCGGCGAACCAGGGGTAAGGCCGTCTTTTTTCGCCATATCCATCAATAGCGCAATGCCGATGTAATTACTCCAGTTAAAGGTATTTTGCAGCACTACCACCGCATTGCCTCTTTCTTTGTCATAACCGATAAAGCTGGAGTAGCCGCCGATATAGCCGACCTGATAGGTGATTTTCTCCAGACCGATAAAGTCGGTGGTCCAGGCAATACCCTGTACCCCGTCGGGACGTTGAATATCGGTATTTCTCACTTCGGCAAAGACGCTGTCCAGCAGGGGATTGTGGGTCGTTGAGACGTGATAGCGGGCGTAGGTCGCCAGATCTTCGGCGTTACTGTATAGGCTCGCTGCCGCCACCATATTGTTGGAAAAATGCCAGTCCGGGGTGATTTGCCCGCGCGGGATAAATTTCGGCTGATCGCCCGCGTGGCCAAGCGCACGCTGGGGGTACCCTTTTAGCTGCCGGGGCGTAAAGCTGCTGTTAGCCATTTGCAGCGGATGGAAAATATAGCGCGAGGCTAAACTCTGGATATCTTCGCCGGTTTTGTGCTTCAGGATATAGCCGATCAGGGCGTAGCCGGTATTGGAGTATTGCGGCACTTTATTCTTTGGCGCTCGCCAGTCGGCGAGGTAGAGCAGCACGTTATCGCTATCCAGCTCACCGTAGAAATTATCGCCGGTGCTTAAGTAGCTGATGAATTTTCCAAGCATCGGAACATCCATATTCTGACGCGGCAGGCCGGAGGTGTGGGTTACCAGTTCAAGCAGGGTGATTTTTTGTGCATCCGCGCTAAGCGGCGTACCCGGCGGTAGCAATGTCGCCAGGCTATCGCTCCAGTTCAGTTGCCCTTCATTCACCAGACAAGCCACTACTTCTGCCGTGATCCCTTTGCTGATCGAGCCGAGCGCAAACAGGGTGTCGGGCCTGACCGGATAGCGATTGACCGCATCGGTTACGCCCCAGGTGTAAAACTGCGGTGAGCCGTGATTATGGATCACCGCGACCGTCATCCCGGGAACGGATTTTTGCGCCATGTAGTGACGCACCACGCTGTCAACGTCGCCATCCAGCGAATCATGAGTGAGAAGTTCCTGAGTACCTTCCGGGGAGGACATTTGCGAGAGCGTGCCACAACCGCTGAGGAGTGGCAGAGTAAGCAGAAGCCAGTGAATTTTTTTTGTTATGTTCTGCATACCTGATAGCGAGTGTGGTGGTCATTAACGCGCCAGGAATGTATCACAAATAGCCTGCCGTGAGGGAATTTTTCGGGTAGCAGAATCACCTCTGTGTGTTGCCGGAAGTGGAAGTGATACCGGCCAGACAAAGTTGTTGATACGATAATTTTTTGTTAATCCGGAGGGGCGATGGACACAGGCACGATTGTCACATTATTCAAATTCAAACGCTGGGCAGATACGGAAACCTTACAAGCAATACAGAGGGTCGATACTTCCGCAAATGCTGAAAAGCACCATCTGATGCTCAGACTTATGAACCATGTTTATGTCGTGGATATGATTTTCAGGGCAAATATTACTGGTCAAACGCATCAATACACCGCGTTGAATACGCCGGAAACGCCGTCTGCAGACGAGCTTCTGAAAAAGATGACTGAATGCACTGACTGGTATATTACGCACGCAGGCTCAATGGACGTGCCCGGACTTTCTGAAATCATCAAATTCCGTTTTGTCGATGGCGGATATGGCGAAATGAAAGCGGCGGATATGCTCAACCATGTACTGTTTCACGGTACCTATCATCGCGGCGCTGTGGGATGGATGCTTTCAGAAACGGGTGTAACCCCTCCAAAGGATGTGCTAACCGTTTTTCTAAGAGATCATAATCACTAATATGACCCATTTTCATGAACTTAGCGCCACCCGTCTGGATGGGCAGCTTATCTCTATGGCCGACTATGCGGGTAAGGTGATTCTGGTTGTTAATACGGCCAGCCGGTGCGGCTTTACGCCCCAGTATGCGGGTCTTGAAGCACTGTACAAAAAATACGCCGATCAAGGGCTGGTGGTGCTTGGCTTCCCCTGCAACCAGTTCGGTAAGCAGGAACCCGGCGGTGCCGACGACATCTCAAAGACCTGTTACATTAACTACGGCGTCAGCTTTCCCATGTTCGCGAAAGTCGAGGTCAACGGTGCCGCAGCACATGCGATTTTTCGTTATCTGAAAGACGAATTGCCCGGCGTGCTGGGTGGGCGGATCAAGTGGAACTTTACCAAGTTCCTTGTCGGGCGTGACGGTAAACCCCTCAAGCGCTTTGCACCGATGACTACGCCCGAGAAAATGGAGGGGACAATTGTTGCGGCACTGGGAAGGTGAGTGTTTTTGTCGCCAGAGCCATCCGTTTGTCGGGAATAGCCGATATTCTGATGTCCGCTCTGTGCCAGATGCGGACGTCGAGGAGAATGTTATTTTGATGCGAAATATTTGCGTAATATTTTTTCTAATAGCGAGAAAACGACCGTCACCCTTTTGGGAGTAATCAGCTGGTAAGGCCGATATAAATAAAATTGCCATTTCTCCTGTCGCAGTTCTGGCAATGGGGGAACAAGTTGGCCGCTTGCTAAGTACTCCCTACAGATAAAGTCGCTGGACTGTACAACCGTTCTCCCGGCCAATGCAGCCTGAATTTCGGCATATGGATCTGTAGTATAAAACTCAATATGACGAGGGACAAAAGTATTTACTGCGTCACTCATAAACTCAAATGATTTTCCCGTCTCAGGATTAATTAAACCACTAAATGGATAACGCTGTCGAAGATCTTCTAAATCAGTAGGTGCTCCCAGTCGCTCAATAAGTTCAGGGGATGCAACCAAAATATGTTCAACTTGTGCGATATTTTTAATGATAAAGTTTGGATTAGGTTCTCGTCCTACGCGTATACCTATATCAATACGATGCTCAATAGTATCAAGTTTCATCATATCTAAACGCCAGTCGATAAATAACTCAGGATAGGGACGTAGTGCAGTCAATAGTTCATACAAGATTTGTTCATGATTTGGAAATCGAAGTAATGTGATACGAACAATACCCTTCATTTCATTATCATCTTTCCCTGTCTGAAAAAGTTTTTCAGAATCTTCAAGCAGTCGCTTCGCTTGGGGTAAAAATAGTTCGCCGAAACTGGTGAGAAAGATCGAACGCGTATTGCGTTTGAATAAAGGTTCACCAAGTTGTTTCTCCAGCTCAGCGACTGTTCGGGTTACTACTGATGGTGAAACCGACAGCTTGATGGCTGCTTCGCGGAAGTTCAAGGTCTCAGAGGCGATGATAAAAAATTTTAGAGCGTCAAGTTTGTCCATGATTATTGTGAAATCTGCAATAATGTATTTTGATAATAGCAATTAATTTGCAACTATTCCAGCCATATAATCGAACAATCAAATAAGTAACCTGCCTTACTTTTTATCAGAACCCAAAAGAGTAAATTATGTCAATTCAACCAGTAGAGTTAAACAAAGCCTATCGTTTATTACAGGTCGGGCCAACGACGATGATATCGGCTAAAAATGATGGCATTGAAAATGTCATGGCAGCGGCCTGGGTTGGATTAGTAGGCAATAACAAAGTGATGGCTTTTATAGGTCCACAGGCATTTACTCGCGGGCTTGTAGAAAAAAGCGGATATTACGTTGTACAGATCCCAGTAGTGAATCAGATGGAAATGGTTTTATATGCTGGAGGTCACAGTTATTCCGACACACCCGATAAAAATAGTAAAATCCCACTATTTTATCAGAAAGAGTTTGATCTGCCTTTAGTGGAAGGTTGCGCTGGCTGGTTAGTATGTAAGGTCATACCCAATGAAGAAAATGAAAAGCAGCACAACTTGTTCATGGGGGAAATTGTCGGAGCATGGAGTGATGACCGCGTTTTCAGAAATGGGCACTGGATTTTTGATGATGCACCAGATGAATTACGTACTGTCCATTACGTTGCTGGCGGACAGTTTTACGCCATTGGCAAAGGGACAAAATTTAATTATGGTCCGGGAAAAGACTAATCCTAACTTCTGTATAAATGTAGCCATATAACATGGCTACATAGAGGTAGTAGCATAAAAGAACAACCTACTTAAGATGTTTGCTTCTCACTCACAGCGGACCTTTAGCTCAGTTAGCATATCCGCTCAGTGCCAGAAGCGGATGTCGTAAGGTTCGTTCGGCTAAAATGGCAAATTCTTCTGTATCAGAGTGACTGGCCTTGCGGATTCACATTTATCATTACTCTCTGCAAAGTACTTTTATTTTTGCCCGGGGTTACGATAAATATCGGGTCGATTGATTTGCCAGACAAAATCTGGTCGGTTCAATGGGTTATACCCCAGCTTCTGGTATAACCATGGCGCGCTGTCGGTTACCAGCATTATCCGTCGCAGACGTGACAACAATGGATGGGCATGACAGCATTCAATCAGCCAACGGCCAAGACCACTTTTCTGATAATCGTTCAGCACGTAGACGTCGCACAAATAACCAAAAGTGGCATAGTCTGTGACCAGACGGGCGAAGCCGATTTGTCTTGTTCCATCCAGGAGCGCGAAACAAAGGCTGTTCTGGATTGATATCCTGACCGTTTCAGCATCAATACCAGGAGCCCAGGACGATTGCGAGAGGTAATCGTGAATGGCTTCCAGCTGAAAAAAGCTGGGATCGGTTGTGACAATAAATTTGTCTTTGGTAAAACGCAGATGCTGATTATTCACCGAACTCCTCCTTTTGGGCTACTTGTGATGAGGCACAGGGCTGTCCTCTATGCCGGGGAATGCTCAGGATGCTTTTTCATGTACTGTCATGATAAATACCAGCGGGTTCTCCCCCTGGTTTTCATAGAAATGAGGAACGTCCGTTCTGGCGGTTGCCGAACAGCCAGTATTTACCCGATACACGTGTTCCTGTACGCCGAGTGTGAGCGTGCCCGACTGCACATAAAACAGTTCAAGCGTACCTTCCGTGTGGCCGGGGGAGGCAAACTTTTCCCCCGGCTGCATTTCCCACATCCAGAGCTCGGTCATATCAGGGCCACCTGACCCTGCGAGCAATCTTGCTCTCCCGCCTTTTTCACCTTCCCACAATTCTGGGATCTCATCTTCAGCAATGAGATGCACGGTCGGTTTTGAACTGACATCCACAAAATCAGCCACCGAAACCCCCATTGCGGCAGCCAGGCGGCATAACAGGGCAATGCTGGGATTCGCCCGGCATCCCTCTATCTCAACCAGCGCTCCCTTGCTGACGCCTGCCCGACGGGAGAGTTCATCAAGGGATATCTTCTTATGCTTACGATAGAGTTTAATTCGCTGAGATACGGCTTCATTCACAGTATTGACGATAGCGTTCGCATCGGTCATTAAATTGACTTTTTTGGTCATTGGTCATTATCATGGAATAAATTGGTCATTACAGGATTATCACGTGCTAACAGTATCTCCGTCAATTACCCCTGAAATTTATCGTATTGCTCCCGGTTTTCGTGCACTGAGCATTTGCGTAAAAGCTGCGCCAGTGCTTAATCCCGACGCTGGAGAAACGGCGCTGCGTGAAGCCTGTGAAGCCGTTCTGGCCGGTGAACCAGATTGGGCGGACTCTCATCTGGCGGCATGGGCCGACGTTTTTCAAAAGTTTGGTGCTAAACCTAAACGCACCCCTTGCTCAGCAGATGCGTTACGCAAGCGCGTGTTACGTGACGGAACGATGCCAGCGCTCGATCCTATCGTTGATCTTTATAATGCCGTTAGTCTCCGCTATGCCGTTCCGGTTGGTGGAGAGAATCTCTCTGCCTATCAGGGGGCGCCGCGTCTGACTGTGGCAAAAGGAACAGAGCCTTTTGATACCGTCAAAGAGGGAGAGGCCACCGTTGAGTCTCCTTCACAAGGCGAGGTTATTTGGTGTGATGATATCGGCGTGACCTGCCGTCGCTGGAACTGGCGACAGGGGATCAGAACCCGCTTAGGCGTGGAGGCTCAGCAAATGTGGTTCATTCTGGAGAGTCTCCCGCAGATGCCGCTGGATAGACTTCACGAAGCCGGGAAGATGCTGACCGACGGCCTGGAAAAAATGATGCCCGGTCTGTGGTTTGAAGTTGCTCTCATCGAAGAACAACAGCAGTAATACCTTTCAGGAGAAAGAGTTATGTTTACCGGTTTGTCGGCGTTTCCATTAACCCCAGTCACTGCCCGCGGCGTGGATGAAAAGGGTTTTAGCCATATTCTTTCCCGTCTTACAGACGCTCGGGTTGATTCTATGGGCATCCTGGGGTCAACCGGAAGCTACGCCTATCTGACCCGGGAGCAGCGCAAGCGCGTAGCAACGCTGGCTAAACAGCATGCAGGGAACATCCCCGTTATGGTGTGTGTGGGAGCGGTCAGTACCGATGCCATTCTGCATTTGGCAGAGGATGCACAGGCAGCTGGTGCGAATGCGCTGTTACTCCCGGCGGTCAGCTACCAGCCACTCCGTGACGAAGAAGTCTTTTCACTCTTTGAGACCGTTACCCGGCACGCGTCTGTACCGGTGTGTATCTATGATAATCCGGGCACTACGCATTTTACCTTTACGGATGAACTTCACGGTCGTCTATCCTCACTTGAGGGGGTTCGCTCGGTCAAGATCCCTGGCGTCCCGGATAGCCCCGCTGCAGCGATTGAACGGGTGAATGCGTTACGTCAACTTTTGCGCCCTGGCGTAACAATCGGTATTAGTGGCGACGCTTATGCGGGGCTGGGATTAAACGCCGGTTGTGAAGTCTGGTATTCCGTGTGTGGCGGTCTGTTCCCTGAGATGGCGAAACAAATCACCGAAGCTGCGGCGGCAAACGATTATCAACGCGTTACAGCCCTGACAACCCGCCTTGAGCCGTTGTGGTCGCTCTTCCGGAAACATGGCGGAAGTATTCGCGTTATTGCCGCTGCGGCTGGCGTGCTTGGGCTTACCGACATGGATTGCCTGCCTCGCCCTCTGCAACCGTTGTCAGCTGGCGACATCGCGGATATTGCCCATGTAATAAGCACGCTGGAGCTGAAGTGATCTCCGCAGGACTGGGTGTCTACCGGTCCTTACCGCAAAATTTTATTAGTGAAGTGACTCTTCCTCTCCTGAGAGCGTATCTGCATCAGGAGAATAATGCTGGTAAACGCACGCCAGTTTATGCCCGTCAGCATCGCGCAGATAGGCAACATAAAAATCGGGGCCGTAGGCGGTTCGTGTACCGGGCACGCCTTCATCCTTTCCTCCCGCACGGAGGCCCGCTGCATGGAAGCGTCTGACAATTTCCGCGCTATCGGCTCTGAATGCGAACATTGTCCCGTTTCCCGCCGTCGCGGGTTGCTGGTCAAAAGGAGGACAAATGCAGAAGCTAAATTCGTCATCCGGATGATTTTCATTTCCCCACATTGCCCAGCTATCAGTCCAGGCGGGCAGACGTGAATAGCCCAGCACGTTAAAAATAGCGTCATAAAAGTTCACGGCGCGCTGAAAGTCATTTGTCCCTATCGTGATATAAGCCAGCACCTTATAACATCCTCTATCCACGCAGCCACGGCGTAATCGTTAGTCCGGTCAGCAAACCTTCCGGGCTGAGCAGGCGAGTAACGGTTTGTCCCCACGGTTCCGTGCGGTTGGCGACCAACAACCGATAGCCTTTTTCACTCAGAACACGGGTAGCGGAATCGAGATCCTGCACCTCGTATTCAATCCATCCCTGCGGTATCGGATGCTCCACGGGCCACTCCGATTCACCAAAACAGGACGTTGCCGCCTGTGACAGCGGCCAGACGGCAAAATGCTTCACGCCCGGTAAGCGTCCCTCTTCAGTGAGCAGATACTCGGCATTGCCCTCCATCGGCTTCAGCGGCAGACCGAGTGTCTGGATATAAAACGCGGTGCTGGATGCTGTATCCTGTGAAATGGGCCCGAACCCGGCGACGAACATGACATCAATTCTCGGTAACGTCTGCGACATATCCACTCCTTAATAGCCTGAAATGATGGAATTTAGCGTAGAGCCGTCTTAAATACGACTCTCATTTTTGGTACCGCATTCACCGCGCCTGCACGTTCGCGGTGGGTTTGAAAGTGAACGCGATAGCGATCAACAGCACGACTCCCGCACTCATCACCAGCCATGCGCTGGTCAGCGAGACCGAACTGTCGCGAACGATCCCGGCAACTAGCGGCATGAGCGCGGCGATCATATATCCTCCTCCCTGAACTTTTGACAGTAACTTCCCGGCCTGCGCGGGCGTTCGCGCATGATCGAACGTGACGATAAGCGACAGCGGGAAGAGGGCGCCGATACCGATGCCAAGCAGCAAGGTTGATAAGACTGGCGTGGTACCTGGAGAGAAGACCAGACACAGTAATCCCGCCAGCAGCAGTAACAGTACAGTTATCAGCGGAACACGGCGGTCGGGGAATTTACCGATCAGCGCGGAGACGGCAAACCCGGCGGCCACCTCGGTTAAGGTCAGCCAGGCCAGCATATAGCCGCTGCTGCGTGCGGACCATCCTGCCTGAATATAGAGCGGGGGCAGCCAGGCTAAGACCAGCGTGTAGGCGCCCGTCCCCACGCCGAAAAAGAGCAGAAGGAGTCCAGTTCGGGAGGAAGAGAGCGTAACGGATTCATGTGCTGTTTGTTCACCTTGAGGCTGCTTAACCAGGGGTAACCACAGCATCAGCGCCAGCAGCGCAAGCACGCCTGCCATAGCCAGCGCGGGCTTCAGCGTGAGCCATGAAAATAGCGGCTCGGCGCTGGCGGCGGCGACTGCCGCACCGGCCATAATGCCCGTGCTGAATAGCGACATGATCGTGCTGGCCGTTTGCGTATACGCCTTTTTTATCAGGGCGGGCATTAACGCCTGGATAGTGCCGATGCTGGCCCCGCCCAGTAACGCGGTGCCCATCAAACCCGTCAGCGAGGTGCTAAAACCGCGTAATGAACAGGCTACCAGCAGGATGAACAGCCCGAGCATAATTCCCCTGACGGCACCGACCCTGGCTAAAAGCCAGGGGCCACACAGGGCAGCCAGTCCCATCATCGCCACCGGCAGGGTGGTCAGCAGGCTGAATTGCGTCGCGGTCAGCCCCGCTTCGCGCTGCAGCACGGAGAACAGGGGGCCAACCGAGGCCAGAATTGGGCGCAGGTTCAGCCCGACGATAAAAGCGATAACGGCGAAGAGTAACGGTGACGTGCGTTTCAACATGGCATCCTTTTCGGGTGTGAATGGCCCGGGCAAATTGCCGCGAGCATTTATCTTAACGTTAAGATAAAATCTGTTTTAGTGTAAGATGTACCGCACAACTCGATAAATTCCCACGCCATACGGGGTGAAGATGAAAGATCATGTAGACTTCGTTGTCGGCCAGTGGAGCCGCGCCATGCCCGAGCTGGACGCCTCGTCGATGAAAATTTTTGGCCGAATGCTCAGGCTGATGAAGCACCTGGGAAAAGAACGCGCGCTGGCCATGGCGCCGTTTGGCTTTCGCGAGGGCGAGTTTGACGTCCTCGCCACGCTGCGCCGCGCCGGGGAGCCGTACTGCCTTTCGCCCACGCAGCTGTATACATCCCTGTTGATCACCTCAGGGGCGATGACGAACCGGCTCAACCATCTCGAACAGCAAGGCCTTATCAGGCGGATTGCCGATCCCGACGACAAGCGCAGCTCGCTCGTCAGCCTGACGCCGCACGGGCAGGAGCGTATCGAACAGGCGCTGCTCGTGCACACGGAAACGCAAAATGCGCTGCTGAGAAACCTCTCTGAGGCGCAACGCGCGCAGCTTGAGTCCCTGCTCAGGGTGCTGCTGCTGACGTTTCCGGCTGAGGAATGGGATGAAACGTCATCGAGTGCCGATAATACAAAACCTGCATGATTACACCTGACAAAAAGGGAACATATGTCTTTACCGCCACTGTATGCGCTGCGCGCGTTCGAAGTTGCCGCACGGCTGAACTCCTTTAGCAAAGCGGCTGAAGTCCTGAATATCACGCCGGGGGCGGTCAGCAGGCATGTCCGGACGCTTGAAATGTGGTTTGACTGCGAGCTGTTTAAGCGGCAGGGTCCGAGAGTGGAGGTCAGCGATGCCGGGCGCATTCTGGCCGGGCAGCTTAGCGAAAGTTTCTCGAATATTGAGTGGGCCTGTCGCGCATTCAAAAGTGAAAACCACCTTCTGCGCCTCAAAGCCCCCAGCACCCTGACGATGCGATGGCTCCTCAATGTGCTTAAATCCTTTCGCGAGAACCACGCGAAGCCGAAAATCGAAATCGCCAGCGTCTGGATGGACTTCGACACCGTTGACTTCAGCCGCGAGCCCTACGATTGTGCGATCCTCCTCGGGAACGGCTATTTTGGCGAGTCAACGGAGAGCCGGCTGCTGTTCAGCGAATGGCTTATTCCGGTTTGTACGCCGTCTTTGCTGGAGCCTGCCCGGCATCAGCTTCCAGAATGCGATCTTATTCATCCGTCACCGGACAGACGGGACTGGAAGCGCTGGCTGAAAAGGACGGGCTTATTCCCCGGCCTCGACATGGGCGGCGGGATCGTGTTCGACACCCTGGAGCAGGGAAGCCTTGCGGCCATGCACGGACACGGCGTAGCGATGGCGGATCTCCGGCTCACGCTCGACGCGCTGAAAAGCGGCCTTCTCGCGCTGCCCTTCAGGGAGGCGATAGCAACAGGGGACGGTTACTACCTTGTCTGGCCCAAAAATTCGCTCAGAGGACAGAGTATTGAACGGTTGCTGGCCTGGCTTAACCTTAATGCGCCAGTGGTGCCCTCTTTGGATATTGTCTGTCTTGATTTCAATGAAAAGCGGATTTAATAAATAGCGGAATATTAACAGGGAGATATTCCGCACAGTGAACGTATTTATGCGTAGGGAATATTTGCCATCTTTTTATATCTTTCCGGCAGGGCACTGTTCAGGTTGAGTAATTTATCCAGTATATAAAACGCTGGCGTTCCCTTTGCGCGTTCAGCTTCGATCAGCGCAGAACGTAACAGGTTGGTAGCCGATGTCATTTCACGGAAGTACTCCTCAGATTCAGGCGTCTGAACTTCGCCTGAAGCGGCGTAACGCACCCGGGGCCAGTCCGCGAAGTCCAGAACCGGAAGGATCCCGTCGTCTTTGGGTAAATGCGCAGAGAGCAACTCTTCGGCGTTACCCGGATTGCTTTGGGCGAAAGACAGAAGATGCAGTCGATGAATAAAGGGCGAAAGCACCTCACCGCTATCGTTTTCTGACGAAAGTAACGTTATTAACGCATGTATATTTTCACCCGCGATGTTTTTTTCAGGTGAGATCATTTTCATTAGATGAAATAAAACATCGAGTGTCATACGTACTCCATATGCATGCAGGTGTATTTATTATTTGAGTTTCGCTCTCTGTTCCAGGTCAGGAAGAGACCGGGAATGAAGGGATGGTATTTCAATGAGATTACGTTTGAAAAACGAGAAATAGTGGGAATCAATGTGAGTTTTACTCAACATAGGTTTTATTATTCAATGAGATTCTCCAGATGTGATGATTAACTTACAATGAACTGCAGAATATCTGTCCGACAAGCGTCTACAGAGGCGAGCAAACATGAGATTAGAGAGTGCGTCAGTTTTAGAAGAACTCCGGACCAGGCTAAGACCCGCATCGGTCGCGCAGGTCGGTGGGTTCCGGCCGCCTGAAGATCCCATTACGTCATGGTTTCTGAAGGGCGTTTCTCGCGCAGATGAAGGATTACCCACCTGGAAGGGCAAACCCATGTTTCCACTTCTTCAGATCAGGGTCGACGAGCTTCCTGTTATTACTGACCAGTTGAAGGGCATAGCCCTTCTGGTGTTGTTTCACAATGTGGAACAACATCCCTTTGACAAACTGCACGGTGAAGGATGGTTAATTCGCGAGTATGCCAGCCTTGATGGGCTTCAGCCATTGCCTGAATTGGACACGCCGTATCGGCCGTTTCCAGTTCAATGGCTGAGTGTCATTGACGATGCACCTGGATGGGAAGATGCCTGGGATATTATTGATCTCTCATGCGTAAATGATGATGAGCAGGCCAGTGAGAGTTTTTTTGAAGATTTCAATCGCTACAGGGGAACCAAGGTAGGGGGATTTCCGACTGAGATACAACACGGTGTGGGAATCGAAGAGTTTGTTTTTCAGGTTGGGTCAGAAGAAAAAGTAAACTGGATGTGGGCGGATAACGGTATCGGTTACTTTCACCGGTCATCAGAAGGGGAATGGCGGTTTTCATGTCAGTTCTACTGATGAGCTTCCTGTCGGGGGATTGACCACTCGCCCGGCAGTGATTTGTTTCACAAATCCCATCGCGCCTCGACCGTTCAGGATGGTATAACGTCCTGCGGCATCCGGGTTGCCGCAGACAGCCCACATACCTAAAGGTGTATATGAAACAGATTACTTTCAGTGACCTGCAGCAGCAAAGCGAGCAGGCCGCACATTCTCCTCGCTTACGCGCTCATCGTAATTTACACCCTGACCTGAGCGACCCGGTGCAGCGTCTGGCCATTGCAATGGAACCCGGTACCTATGTCCGCCCCCACCGCCATCCGCACACGTTTGAACTGCTGACGGCGCTGAGCGGCCGCTTTCTGGTGCTGAATTTTGACGACAGCGGCAACGTGACCCGGCGCGTGGTGTTAGGCGAAGAGTGTAAAGTCCTGGAGATGGATGCCGGAACCTGGCATGCCGTGCTGTCGCTGGATAAAGGCGGCGTCATTTTTGAGGTTAAACATGGGGGGTATCAGCCCGTGCCCGAGCATGATACCGCCCCATGGTCACCGGCAGAAAACGAGCCCGGCACCGAGAAGCTGATGCAATGGTATGCTCAGGCACAGGTGGGTGACGGTGGTTTTACCCTGTAATTATTCTCTTATGTGCCCGGCGCGCGAAAAGGCGAGCCGGGTAAAGAGATAAGCGCTCACCTGAGTCAACTCACCGTACTAAAAAGCCAGTCACGAGCAGTCGACAGCGTCACAAACGGGCCTGCCAGCGTGCTGTTGTGATGGGCAATAATGTCGCTGGCGGATAAACAGTCATTATCCATTGTGGTATGCGCATCTGAAATTAATACCGTCCTGAAACCCAGCTCCGGTGCGGCCCGGCAGGTCGTATCGACGCAAAACTCTGTTTTCATCCCGGCAATGACCAGCTGTTTGATGCCTCTCTGATTAAGTTCACGCAGCAATACCGTATCCCGAAAACAGCTGGGATAGCGCTTGGTGAAAACAACGTCCTGCTCCTTCACGTCCAGTTCAGGTATCAGCTGTGTTAACGGCCCCTTTTCTGAGAAGGGGGAGTCGTCCGGCCCAATATGGCGGGCAAAAAAGACGGGTACCTGCGCGTCTCGGGCGTTGGCGATTAACAAGCGGATATTGGCCAGAACGGCATCGGCGGAGCGGGGGGAAACCGGGCCCCGAAAGAGGCCCTGCTGCATGTCGATAATCAAGAGAGCATTGTCAGATGAAACCATTTCCTTTCTCCATTCAGAAGGTGGTGAACGGAGAAACATTTCCCCGTCCATGCCGGCGGGGGATTGAGGTTCTGTTTGTCAGTCGTTCACTACAGACACGCTCGCACCGCCGAAGGTTCCGGTGGTGGTGAGGGGGGCTGTTGGCTGAACTGACGTAAACATGTTATGACCTTCGCTGATATATCTTTTAAACCATATCCGGACGAGCCGTTAAACTTTAAAAATTTGCTGCCGATAGTTCTTTTCAATACCATCAATATGCATGTAAAGATGAACAAAATCATATCAGCATATTTGGTAGTTGCGTATTTGTCGGCTCGACTTATTGCACAATCCAACTGTGCGAGAGACTGGATAAAAACCGTTGTGTTTCGATAAAAAAATCACAAAAAGGATGTGCGTATGTTGAAAAGATTAGTCGCGGGACAGATGAGCTTACCGATGACTTTCTGGGGATGGGGAATTTGCGGTAATTTTCTACTGGGTCTCATTGGGCTTGCTGGAGTGCAGACCGGTCACCCGGCCATGGTGCCGCTTTCCTATATACTCAAAGCCATTCTGTTCAGTGCTGTACTTTCCGGCATAACTTTCATTCTGCGTCGAAAAATCACGGTATTGGGTGGGATCGCTTTTTTTATTATCTTGATTCAGGTGGTTATGAGTGTAGTGATGACGATTGGCCTTTCCTCGTTATTTTTTGAATAATCACAAGAAAGAGCGTTCCGGTTTGCCAGCAGGATCCCTGACGGTTAGTAACATCGAGAACTCGTGCCTCCTTATGGCGAAGGAGGCACGCCGTTGCTGGCTGGATAGCCGATATTATTTTAGGTTGCCGATCTCGCTCAGGAATTCGTCAACCTGCTCGGGCGTCGCCGTGTCTGCCTGGTAAAGGATATCGAGCTTAACGTTCTTCAACCCGCAGAAGCCAAATACCCCTTCGATTATCTGTGTCTGAATCGCCGTCGAGTAGCCGTGTTTATCAAATCCGGTGAGATCGCTCCCGCCAGTGGCAATCAGGCGGACGGGAACATCCCGTAAGTTGCCCACAATCCGGCCGTCGTCGGCCACCTTATACGCCCAGTTCAGGGTTAACACGCGATCGAACCAGCCTTTCAACAGCGCGGGAACCGACCACCAGTACACCGGGAAGACGAATACCAGCATATCCGCGCGCTCGACGCGCTGCTGCTCGCGCAGAATATCGTCGGGGAGGGCGCTCGGATCGCCGTGATACAAATCGAGATCGGCGCGGGTCATCGACGGATTAAACCCTTCAGCATGCAGATCGGCGATCTCAACCTGCGTACCTTCCTCGCGTAATTTCCCGGCAATACGAGCTGCCAGCGTATGGGATAACGAATTGTCGATCGGGTGTGCCGTCACGATCAGCGCGTTTTTAATGGCATGTGTTGCAGACATAGCGACCTCCAGATGGGGGAGAAGTGATGCCTATATTACTATTGGTAACTTAGGTGTCAATCCGCCCCCGGCGATCATTTTGTGCTATTCGCGTAGGTATCCAGCACTCCGGTCATGGCGCCGCAGAGCATATCTTCTGCCACATTCCGGGCGAGCACGCCGTTGCCCGCCGCGGTGCTGAGCGCCTCCGCCGCGCCAATGATGGCCGTCAGTACCGCTTCTCCCTGAACGCCTTTTAAGACGATAAAAGGAGAAAGCGCGGTGCGCAGGCAGTCGGCACATTCGGCCACGCACGCTTCCCGAAACGTCTGCAGCGCGCGAGAACCGGACAGCGCCGCGGCGATTGGCCCGGTTTCAGGTCCGGCGGCAATCGCACAGTCGATATAGGCCGCGCTGAAAAAGCGGATCGTCTTCTCCAGCGTTTTGCTGTCCACCGCCAGCGTCTCGCGGAATTTTGCCAGCTGCCGATCGCTATAATCCTGGTACAGCGCCATCAATAGCCCTTCACGATCGCCAAAGTGGTCGTAGGGGATGGGCTTGGTCACGTTAGCCCGTTCTGCCAGATAGCCAAGGGTCAACGCCTCCGTGCCTTGCTGACGTACGATCCCTCGCGCAACCTCCAGCAGCTGCACGCGGCGGTCCTCTTTTCTTAAGCGCTTAACAACCATGCTTGCCTCAGGTCAGTTATCTACTGATGGTAGTTTACACGTTTTCCGTGGCATGCTGCACGCGTTGTTCAACCGGGCGGATCCGGAACCAGATCGCATACATCGCGGGCAGGAAGACGAGCGTAATGATCGTCCCGCCCAGCGTTCCGCCGATCAGCGTCCAGGCCAGCGTGCCCCAGAACACCGAATGCGTCAGGGGAATGAACGCCAGCACGGCCGCCATGGCGGTCAGTAAGACCGGGCGTGCGCGCTGGACCGTCGCCTCGACCACCGCCTGGAACGGATCGAGGCCGTCCTTCTGGTTATGATCGATTTGGCCGATCAGGATCAGCGTATTGCGCATCAGAATGCCGGAGAGGGCGATCAGGCCGACCAGCGCGTTGATGCCAAACGGCTGATTAAATATCAGCAGGGTCGGCACGACGCCAATCAGCCCCAGCGGCGCGGTTAAGAACACCATGACCATCGCGGAGAGTGAGCGCACCTGCAAAATGATGATCAGCAGCGTCAGGGCAATCATGATCGGGAACAGCGGTAACATGGCCTGCGTGGCTTTACCCGACTCCTCAATCGACCCCGCCATGTCAATGCGGTAGCCAGCCGGCAGCGAATCAACGATCGGCTGGAGCTCTTTCATGATGGCGACCGACACGTCCGGCGGCTGAAGATTGTCGGCGATATCGCCCCGTACGGTAATCGTGGGGGTGCGATCGCGGCGGCGCAGGATCGGGTCTTCCATGCCGACCTCTATCTTGCCAATTTGAGACAGCGGCACGCGCTGTCCCGCATTGCCGACCAGGGTAAAGCCTTCGATTTTTGCCGGGTCAAGGCGGATATCACCCGCCGCGCGGGCAACGACGTCTACCGATCGAATATCTTCCCGCACGGAGGTGACAGGCACGCCGGAGAGCAGGAACTGAAGCTGCCCGGCAACGGCGCTGGAGGTCAAGCCGGTTGCCTGCAGGCGGTTCTGATCGAGAGTGAAATGGAGCACCGGAACGCGCGAGCCCCAGTCGGTGTTAACGGTTCGCATCATCGGGCTTGCCTGAAGCACGGCTTTCACCCGTTCGGCGATGTCCTGCACCTGTTTGACGTTCGGCCCCGACACGCGCCAGGCAACCGGGAAAGGCGAGTAGGGGCCAAACACCAGCTGCGACACCCGCACGCGGGCTTCGGGCGCAAGGCCGCTGGCGACGGCCTCCCTGAGCCTGAACTTGAGCGCCTCGCGTGACGTCTCGCTGTCCGTCAGGATCACGATTTTCGCAAAAGAGGGATCGGGCAGCTCGGGGGCCATTGCCAGATAGAAACGGGGCGAGCCCTGACCAATATAGGCCGTGACGATTTTGGCTTCCGGCTGCTTGCCCAGCCACGCTTCTATTTTTGCGGTAGCGGCGCTGGTTTGCGCAACCGAGGTGCCATAGGGCATCTGCACTTCAACCAGCACTTCCGGGCGATCGGAGGTCGGGAAGAACTGTTTTTTTACCAGCCCCATGCCGAGCACGGCCAGAATGAAAATGGCGACCACGGACCCGGCCACGCGCCACTTTCTGGCGATAACGCGGCCAAGCAGCTGGCGAAAGCGGTTATAGCGAGGCGTGTTATAGATGGCGGCATGGCCCCCTTCCACTTTGGGGATCGCCGGCAGGATCTTCACCCCCAGATACGGCGTGAACACCACCGCCACAAACCATGAGGCAATCAGGGCGAGGCCGACAATCCAGAACATATTGCTGGTGTATTCCCCGGCGGTCGACTGGGCAAACCCATTCGGCATAAAGCCAATCGCCGTCACCAGGGTACCGGCCAGCATCGGCGCGGCGGTGTGGCTCCAGGCGTAGGCCGAGGCTTTGATTCTGTCGTAACCTTCCTCCATCTTCACCACCATCATTTCGATGGCGATAATCGCATCGTCAACCAGCAGGCCGAGGGCGAGGATCAGGGAGCCCAGCGTGACGCGGTCAAAGTTTATTCCCGCGGCCTCCATCACCACGAAAACGACCGCCAGCGTCAGCGGCACCGCCGCCGCAACCACCCCCCCCACGCGCCAGCCCATGCTGACAAAACAGACCACCATGACCACAAGCAGGGCGACGAAGAATTTGATCATAAACTCATCGACCGAGGAGCGGATATTCACGGACTGGTCGGTGACTTTGGTCAGGGTCATGCCAAGCGGCAGGCTATCGTTGATTTTCGCCGTCTCCGCATCCAGCGCTTTACCCAGCGCCAGGCCGTTCCAGCCCTCACGCATGACAACGCCCAGCAGCAGGGCGGGTTCATGCTGATTGCGTATCAGCATCGTCGGGGGATCTTCATAGCCTCGTTCAACCGTTGCCACGTCCGACAGCGTGAGCGTTTTGCCCTGAGCGACTAAAGGCGTATCGCGGATTTTCTGCAGTTCATCGAACGCGCCGTCCAGGCGGATAAAAATCTGCGCGCCCCGGGTCTCAATGGCACCCGC
Organism: Enterobacter sp. PL1; assembly: GCF_945957325.1. NCBI lineage: Bacteria > Pseudomonadati > Pseudomonadota > Gammaproteobacteria > Enterobacterales > Enterobacteriaceae > Enterobacter > Enterobacter sp. PL1. Next base: position 67,945 of record NZ_CAMFKT010000017.1, on the reverse strand, counting down.
CGCGGCCAGGGCATTCTGGCCGTTGAGAGCATTGAAAATATCCTGCGGTGAGAGGCCCATCGTCGCCAGACGGTCATGGGAGAAGGCGATATAAATCCGCTCGGCCTGTTCACCGATGATGTTCACTTTTTTGACCCCTGGAACGTGCAGAAGCTGCTGGCGCAGGCCTTCGGCATCGCGTACCAGCTGCCGCTGCGGTTCGCCTTTTGCTTTCAGAGCAAAGAGGGCAAAGGTGACATCCGAGAATTCGTCATTGATCATCGGGCCGATGACGCCCGCCGGGAGACGCTGGGATTCATCTCCAAGCTTTTTACGCGCCTGATAGAACTCCTCCTGCACTTCGGCTGGCGGGGTCTTGTCCTGCAACGACAGGGTGATATACGCCATGCCGGGACGGGTATAGGTTTCGGTACGGTCATACCATTTGAGTTCCTGCAGGCGCTTTTCCAGCGGCTCCGCGACCTGATCCTGGATCTCCTGCGCGGTCGCACCCGGCCAGACGGCAATCGCCGTCATCTGCTTCACGGTGAAGGGCGGATCTTCCGCGCGTCCCAGTCCAAAAAAGGCGTAAATACCGGCAATCGTCACCAGAACGATCAGAAACAGCGTGACGGAACGCTCGCGGACGGCCAGCGCTGACAGGTTGAAGCGGCTTTGGCTCATGGCGCGTTCTCCGCCGGAGCGGCATGGCGCTGTTCTGCCAGCCTGACAACTTCACCTTCGTGCAGAAGATGGGCGCCTAACGCAACGATCTTCTCCCCGGGCTTCACGCCGCCCGTGACCTGGACCGCATCTTCGCCCACGCTCAGCACCGTAACCGGCGTCCATGTGACCTTTGCCGGCTGGGCGGAAATGCGCCAGACGCCGGGCCCTTTACCCGCATCGTAGAGTGAGGCCAGCGGGACCTGCATGGCCTGACCTTCCGCTTTCGGGTCTTCAAGGCTGAGCGTGACGGTCGCCCCCAGCGGCGCGTTCGCCAGCTGGCCTGCCAGCACGTAGCGTGCTTCATACGTCCGGGTTGTGGCATCCGCGGAGTCAGACAGCAGGCGCAACGTGGCGGTGACCGGGTGTTGTTCACGGCCATAAAGCGTGGCCCGTGCTTCGCTGCCGACGGCAGGGCGCAGCGTCTCCGGAAGCTGCACGAGCGCTTCGCGCTGCCCCGCTCTGGCAAGGCGGATCGCCACCTGTCCGGCGCTGACCACCTGACCGGGTTCGGCAAGCGTCTCCATCACCACGCCGTCTGAATCCGCCAGCAGGACGGCATAGCCCGTGGCGTTTTGCGCCACGTTGGCCTGCGCCCGGGCGGCGCTGAGATCCGCCCTGGCCGTATCGGCCGCCGCTTTAATCTGATCGTACTCCGCGGCGGACACCGCGCCGGACGCCACCAGACCGCGATAACGCGCCTCATCGCTGGTGGCTTTTCTCGCCCGCGCCTGGGCAGCATCCACCGCGCGCTGCTGCGCCTGAGCCTGTAATTTCAGGTCAACCGGATCCAGACGCAGCAAGGGCTGGCCCTGTTTGACGGTCTGCCCGGTATCCACCAGGCGTTCGAGGATTTTACCCTGAACCCTGAAGCCCAGGTCGCTTTGCGTTCTTGCCACCACCACGCCCGTAAAGGTGCGAGCGGCTGGATTCGCCCTCTCGACGGAGGCGGATCTGACAAGCGGAGGCCTGGTGCGCGGATCGTCACTCGCGGAAATATCGCCGCATGCCGCGAGGGCAAACGGCAGAAGACATATGGCAAGGCGGGCAGAAGTGAGCCTGAGCATGGGAAACCCTTTTGAAGTAACAGGACAGTTTCCGCATTCTGTGATTAGTGACCAATAAAGTCAATGGTCACTAATCAGGGGGCCAGGCTTCTTAAAATCAGTGAGGAGAGAAGTACCGCCGCCGTTGGGGCAGTTTCAAGGTTGTACTGCAGCTGAACGGGGTTAATGTAAGGGCACATCACCATGTAAACGGCACAGGTGACCTCGTCCAGCGGCGTCTTCCTTTCGAACTCTCCAGCCTGTCTGCCTTCGATAATGATGGTCTCAATCAGCTTCAGGAGGCTTTCGGTATACCTTTCCGTCGAAGGCCACTTCTCCCGTGACGCGACGGCGGCGATGTCGTAGAGCTTGCGATCGTGGAAAAATAGCTCGCTGCCGGCCTCGGTGAGCGACTTAAAAAGACGGCGGAGTTTTTCGCTGGCTGACGGCGCATCCTCAATGGCGGAAAGCACGGCCGCCATGATCAGCTCCAGGCGGTTAGCGCAGATCACTTCGCCGATAGCCTGCTTGGAATCGAAGAACTTATAAATGTAGGATTTTGAAAAACCGATAGATTTCGCCAGCTCGGCGACGGTGGTTTTTTCATAGCCGTAATGGCCGAAGTGCTCAAAGGCCGCTTCGACGATTTGCTCTCTGACAGAATGGTCAAGTGGACCACGTATTGATGGGGCGTTCATAGTTTTAGTCATTATGTAAGCTTAGCGTGACGAGCCAGGGTTGGCAACGAGTGACCATTTTGTACTTTGGTTACTGTTGTGCTGTTTTACGTCGTGAAGACGGGACAATCGGCCAGGTGGAGTAAGTGTATCACTGTTTTTTACGTTAATGTTTTTTAAGCCAGTCGAGAAAAAACTGGCTGAACGCCGTAACCTGAAGCGGCTGCAGCTTGCGCTGCGGGTAAACAAGCTGCAGCCCGACATCTTTGCGATCGTAGCGGCTAAAGCCGGTGAAGCTGTCGGCAAACAGCACCGTGAGTCTTCCGGCGTCAACGTCGTCTTTGACGTCCCACCACGATTTCCCGGCGATGCCCGCTCCGCCCAGGGCCCACTGACGAAGCAATGCCCCGTCGTCGCACACCATGGCGGGCTCGACGCGAACAACGCTTTCCTCTCCCTCATGTTCAAAGCGCCATTCGTTCATCACCACGCCCTGAGACTCCAGCGCCAGGCACCGGTGCCGGGCTAGATCGGCAAACGTGGCGGGGATACCGTGGTCGTTAAGATACGCCCCGGAGGCAACCAGCACCCGACGGTTCGGGCGGATGTTTCTGACGACAAGGCTGCTGTCCGGCAAATTGCCGAAGCGCACGCTCATATCCAGCCGGTTAGCGACCAGATCCTCAACGTGTTCTTTTAGCGAGATGTAAAATTTGACGGCAGGATGGTGACGCGAAAATTCAATGACGGCGGGGCTGAGATACTGTCTGCCAAAGTCCGAGGGCGCGGAAAGGCGAATATTGCCGCTGAGCACGCCCTCTTTTTGCGTCAGCAGCGACTCGGCGTGGTGCACCTCTTCCAGCACGCGCAGCGCGGCGTGATAAAACTCTTCGCCTGCGCGGGTCAGGGTGAGGGATCGCGTTGAGCGATGAAACAGGCGCGTCTGGTAACGCTCCTCAATTGCCTTCAGCCTGGCGGTCATCGTGGCAGGAGAAAGCGACAGGCGACGTCCGGCGGCGGAAAGACTCCCGGCCTCGGCAACTGCCACCAGTAAGGCCATGTCTTCGAGTTTACCCATTATTCATCTTTTCCGAAAAGTGCATCTATTTTTAGCGTAATTATCAAAATCAGATGCCGACTGTAAAGTGATTTCATCCAAACCATAAGGGATGAAAACATGAAACCTGCTTCACTCTTTGAACGCTACAGGCTGGGGTCGCTGGACCTGAAAAATCGTATCGTCATGGCGCCGATGACCCGCGCGCGCTCCCTTCAGCCGGGCAACATTCCCTCCGCGCTGATGGCGGAGTATTACCGGCAGCGGGCCAGCGCGGGGTTAATCATCACCGAAGCCACGCAGATCTCGCCTCAGGGTCAGGGATACTCCTGGACGCCCGGCATCCATTCGCCGGAGCAGGTTTCAGGATGGCAGCTCACCACAGGCGCCGTGCATCAGGCGGGCGGCGTCATTTTTTCTCAGCTCTGGCACGTTGGGCGAATGTCGCACGCCAGTTTTCACCAGGATGGTCAGCCCGTCGCCCCGTCAGCGCTGGCTCCGGACGCGCAGGTGTGGGTGGTGAATGAGCGTGGGGAAGGCCAGATGGTTGACTGCCCGCAGCCGAGAACGCTCTCACGCAAGGACATTCAGAACATCGTCGCGGACTATCGCCAGGCCGCTTTGAATGCCGTTCAGGCCGGGTTTGATGGCGTGGAGGTCCACGGCGGAAACGGCTATCTGATCGACCAGTTCCTGCGCCAAACCTCCAACAAACGCACGGACGAGTACGGCGGTACGGTGGCTAACCGGATCCGCTTCGCCCAGGACGTGTTAAGCGCGATTGCCGAAGCCATTGGTCACGAACGTACGGGCATCCGTCTTTCGCCGTTTATTACCCAGCGCGGGATGAACGACCCGCAGGTCTCTGAAGCCATACTCGCGCTTGCGGCCTGGTGCGAACAAAAAGGGATTGCGTTCATCCACCTGGCGGAAGCCGACTGGGACGACGCGCCGCAGATACCCGAGCGTTTCCGTCAATCCCTTCGCGAGACCTTCAGCGGAACGCTGATCGTCGCGGGCAACTATGACCTTGCCAAAGCCGAAGAAATTCTGGCGGCGGGCTATGCCGATTTGATTGCCTTCGGACGACCGTTTATTGCCAACCCGGATTTACCTCACCGGCTGGCCCACCGCTTGCCGCTGGCCCAGGTGTGCGACCCCGCCACGCTGTTTGGCGGGACCGCGACGGGATATACCGATTACCCAACGTACACCCTGGAGGAGGAAACGTTATGACCCGTAAAACCTTAATTATCGGCGGCGCTTCCGGCATCGGTTTCGCCGTGGGCACCCTGCTTGCCGGGCGCGGCGAGGAGATTATGCTTGCTGGGCGCGACAGCGCGAAACTGGACGCTGCACGTCAACGACTGAGCGCTCATGCCGCGTCTGTTAGCACTCTCGTGCTCGATATCAGCCGTGAGGCAGAGCTTGTTGCGCTCAGTGAAACGCTGGGCGAGGTCAATAATATTGTCGTCACTGCGGGCTCACAGGCGCCGGGTGGGCTGCTTTCCGGACTGGATCTCCGTGCGGCAAGACATGCCTTTGATACAAAATTCTGGGGAAGCCTCAATGTCGCCCGCTATCTCAGCGGGAACATCGCCCCCCGCGGTACGCTGACCTTCACCAGCGGGTTTGTGGCGCGCCGCACCGTGGCGGGCGCCATCGTAAAAACAACGATGAATGCCGCCATTGAGGCCGCGACAAAGGTACTGGCGAAAGAGCTTTCCCCGCTGCGCGTCAACGTCGTGAGTCCGGGGCTGACCGACACGGAAGCGTATGCGGGGATGGACGCCGCCGCGCGGGAAAAAATGCTCGCAGGCGCGGCGGAAACCCTGCCAGCCAAAGCCTGGGGAAGGGCGCAGGACATCGCACAAGGGTATCTTTTCGCCATGGACAACCCCTTTGTCACCGGGTCGGTCATTGATATTGCGGGCGGGGCGTTAATTAACTGACCCCTCATTAATGTGATCCGCAGGGTATCGTCTGCGGGTAACGTAACATTCTGTAGAGAGACATCATGAAATATACGACGTGCTTTCGTCCCGCTATCGCGGCGCTTATTTTTGCTGGTCTGTCGGGCAATGCTATTTCCGCGCAGGGGGAAAGGGTACAGCCGAAACAGCTGATTGTGGACAAGAGCCTGCCCCTGGTGCAATTAAAGACGAATGAAGCCGTTGCCAGAGAATATGCCACGTTCTGGAACACCGGTAATGAAACTCTGGCGCGTGATGCCCTGGCGGCAAACTTTGTTGATAAAACACCGCCGGAAGGCCGTAAGCAGGGGCCGGAAGGCGCTATTTTAGCCTCGCGGGCGTTTCGCACGGCCGTGCCCGATTTGCGCTGCGACGTTGAGCAGATGATTATTTCAGGCGACCGCGTAGTCTCACATTTACATTTTTACGGCACATTCACCGGGACATTTGGCAGGCTGAAAGGAAAGGGGCAGAAAATAGATTTTATCGCCACGGATATCTATGAAATCCGTGACGGTAAAATTGCAGCGAACTGGCATATTGAGGACAACATGACGCTGATGAAACAGCTGGGCGCACTCTAAACGCATCACTCCGGGGCGCCCCGGAGTGATGTAGAAATCTTATAAGCCCAGATCGCTCAGCGACGGGTGATCGTCCGGGCGTCTGCCCAGCGGCCAGTGGAACAGTCGCTCGGATTCTTTTATCGGCATATCATTTACGCAGGCAAAACGACGCTTCATCAAGCCGTCTGGGTCGAATTCCCAGTTCTCGTTGCCGTACGAACGGAACCAGTTGCCTGAATCATCATGCCATTCATAGGCATAGCGGACCGCGATGCGGTTATCCGTAAAGGCCCACAGCTCTTTAATCAGACGATAATCCAGCTCTTTTTTCCATTTCCTTTCGAGAAACGCCCGGGCCTCTTCACGGTTGGTGGCGAACTCTGCACGGTTGCGCCATTGGGTATCCAGCGTATAGGCCAGCGCGACTTTCGCCGGGTCGCGACTGTTCCAGCCATCTTCTGCCAGCCTGACTTTTTCGATGGCGCTTTCACGGGTGAAGGGCGGTAAAGGAGGACGTGTGTTCATGGCGGTTACCTCAGTGTGATTTTGTGTAGACAGGTCTGTCTACTTGGGGTAATCTATGCCTGAAAAATAACGCTGTCAACACCCTTTTTGAGGCTGTCGAAAAAATGAAAACCGAACACGCAGGCAACGAAACAAAAATTAGCGTCCGGGATAAAATATTACTCACGGCGCACGATCTGTTTTATTCCACGGGCTTCAGGGCGACGGGGGTGGATACGCTGATTAAAGAGGCGAAAGTGACGAAGGTGACGTTTTATCGCCATTTTCCGAGTAAGAGCTTGCTTATTCTCGCCTATTTACACTATCGACATGAAATATGGATTAACTGGTTTGAGGCCACGCTTCGTCGACATCTCGTTGAAGGCCAGACGCCTGCGGACGCTCTATCGGCTACCCTTTATGAATGGTTTATTTCGCCTGATTTCCACGGCTGTGCGTTTATTAATGCCAGCGCCGAAGCCAAATCCGAAGATATTGAAAGCGAAATAAAAGCGATATGCCGCGATCATAAAATCGAAACAAAGAATATTATTGCGTCTCTGACGACCATCGCGGATGAGCGCGTCGTCAATGAAATCATGCTGCTCATTGACGGCGCCATTATTCATGCGCAGATGGGCATGGAGACGGATGAGGTCATCGCGTCGTTGAAGAGGGCGCTGGCAGACTTAATCGGGGGCTAGCGAGGATCCCCTTAGTCCTCCAGACGAAGGCTGACAGGTGCATTCAGCATTTGCGAATAACAGTCGGCTGGCGTGCGCCGAGGATGAACAATCCTCGGCCTCAGCATGTGCCGCTATACCATGCTGTAAACCCCCGCTCCCCAGTACCCCTTACCCGGACGAGTCTGTTCTTTCCAGCCTGATGCGATCAGTTCTTTTGCAATGAACCGGTTGATGACCCCGTGCCCCATTAGCAAGACGGGGCCGTCAGAGTCCTTCGCTACATTCACCAGGATTTCTGCCGCCTTAACTGCACGTTCTTTTGCGGCGCTTACGCGCTCTGACTCGCCAGACAGGCCGCAGAGCCAAAGAACGCGAAACAGCGCTGCCCAGTAAAAAGGCGATAGCCGGAACCCCGGAATACGGAACACCGGCAGCTCTGCTTCCCGAAAAACCTCATCAATTAAGCCCGGTTCACACCCCAGCGTTTTCAACGATGAAAGGGCTCGCGGGAGAGGGCTGCTGAGAAACGTCAGTGCGCGGTACGCGAGGATTTGAGCCATCTCCGAAGGTCTGTCGCGGCCCGTTGAAGAGCGGTTATAGCTGTCGATCCATCCCACCATTTCCCTGTACGACACCTTTCCGGCGCCCCTGTATTCGGGTTCGCCGTGGCGCATCAAAATAATTTCCATATGTCTTCATCGCTCACCATCCATTCACCAGAGGCAGACTAGCGCGTTCTCACACTGATGTTCACCCACCCGTTTTGGAGTGTCAGGGCGGTGATCGCACTTATCAGACTTGTCGGTCTGTTAATTAATAAGTAGACTAGCCAGTCTTTTAAATGATCAAAGAGATAATTCAGTGTCAAAAATCACGTCATCTATCACAACACTCTGTCTTTCAAGAATTTTATTGACCTTTTTCTTCTGGATGGCAGGCTTTTATGGGTTGTTCAACTTTGGAGAGATTGTGCTGGAAATGGTGGATGTGGGTCTCCCCTGGCCCGTCTTATTCGCGACAGGCACCATTCTCTGTCAGCTTGTAGGCTCTGCTCTGGTGATTTCGAATTTTGCCGGCTACGGATGGATTGGATCGGCAATGCTGATTGTGTTTACATTACTCACCATTCCGGTGGGGCATCCATTCTGGAAATTTAGCGAGCCCCAGCGCACCCAGGAGTTTCATATCGCGCTTGAACACATAACCGTTATCGGGGGGCTCATGATGAGCATGCTTTTGTCAGGTCGTAAACGATGAGAGAAAAGGTTCGGCAGAAAGGCCGCCCAAAAGATCCGTCAAAGGAGCAGGCGATACTGCAGGCCGCAAGAAGCCTGTTTCTCGAGAAAGGCCTCGATGTCACGACGGAAGAAATTGCCCGCGTTGCCGGGGTGGCAAAAGCCACGCTTTATGCCAATTTCGCGGATAAAGACCTGCTTGTTGAGGCCGTACTCCGTAAGGAATCGGATCTGACCATCAGTGACAGTGATTTTTCCGAGCGGCATCATCTGTCGTTGACCGAGGTCTTAACCGCGTTTGGCAACCGTTTTGTCCGCTTCATCAACCAGCGCGAGCTGACGGGCTGGGACCGCTTAATTGCCTCCGCCGCTATTCGTCATCCGGAGTTACCCGCGCGTTTTTATGCGGCAGGTCCCGGCAGGGCGCAGCAGATGCTGGAGACAATTATCGGTGAAGCCGTTGAAAAGGGCTTACTGATCGCGTGCTCCCCGCGCGAAGCGGCTGACGACCTGGCCGGGTTGTGGCTCGGGATGACAAGCCTTGAGATAAAGCTTGGCGCCAGAAAAAGCTTATCTGATGAAGAAATTGCTCGTCGGGTTACGCATGCGATCGCTGTTTTTATGTGCGCGTATTCAGTGGAAAAGCGCTGAGCATAACCATTTAGAGTAAAGGTAACGGAAATGAGAACACAGAAACGATGCCTCGGCTGCGTGGCTATTGTGGTTGATGACTACGATCGCGCCATTGAGTACTACACAGACAAGCTGGGGTTTACCCTCGTAGAGGATACGCCGCAACCGGGTAAACGCTGGGTGGTCGTCTCGCCCAATCCGGAAAGCGACTGCAACATTTTGCTGGCTCGTGCGTCTAATGAGAGGCAGGAAGGTTTTATCGGTAATCAATGCGGCGGCAGAGTTTTCCTGTTCCTTCAGACGGATGATTTTTGGCGCGATTACCATGCCATGAAGGCAAAAGGCGTTCATTTCTGCGAAGAACCGCGTGAGGAAGAGTACGGTACGGTGGTGGTGTTTGAAGATATGTACGGCAACCGCTGGGATCTCTATCAACATGCTCAACGCGGGTGATTACGCGGGATACCTTCCATGACGCTTCGAATTCGACAGGCCACCGGGGCCGATTCAACGCTATTAAGCGAGTTGGGATATCGTATCTATCCCGCGCATTTTCAGCATCTCTGGGTATCAGATGCGGAGATGAAGGCTTTTCTGGACGCCGAGTATGCCCCTTCCGTCATTGAGCAGAGCCTGACCGAGAGCCATGTTTCCTGGTTTGTGGCAGAAACCGATCGGCCTGTGGGATTTATGAAAGTGACCTGGGACGCCATGCTTCCTGAAACGGACAAGAGGGGCGTTCTCCTCAACAAGCTCTACCTCGATCCTGCCGAGACCGGCAAGCACTATGGTCAGGACATGTTCAATAAAATTATCGACATGGCCCGAAGCAGGGGAAAGGACTCTCTCTGGCTGGAAGTGCTTGAGCAGAACGCAGGAGCGTACCGGTTCTACCAGAAGCAGGGCATGCTCTGCATTAAGAACGTCCTTTTTGAAACAGCCTCACAGCAGAGCATACTCAGAATTATGGGGATGTCTCTTTAGGGCCAGGGCTCTCGTCCCGCTGTGCCAGCGACAGCGCGCTGGCGCTGGCGGGATCGAACAGCGAGATGCTCTCAATCTGATTGAGTAAAATCACCTTGCGGAATGACATGGCGCTGCGGGGTTCCGAGTCGAGCGTAATGTCATGCTCCGCATACCACCGGCTGTAATTATTCTCGATGCGCAGGTTCATCGTCTTCGCATCCCGGTACCCGCTCAACATTGGGATCAGCACGATATTGGCCGTTTTTTCATATTCCAGCGTCGCGGTGTGGATCATACCCACGTAAATCCGCCTCGAGCGGAGCGTGACCTGCGCCAGCTCGCCTTGCTCCATACACTGATAGAGCAGTTGTTCAATCCCGCTCGCCTGCGCAAGCCGTTTGTAGAGCTTTTTCCGACTCTCGCCATCCAGCCTGGCGCTGCCTGCCCAGTTAGAGCGGTAGAGGCAAAACAGAATGGCAAACGCCAGCATCACCACCACCGGCGCCTGAATGCCTAAAAAACTCCAGTTCATAAAGTCGATTTGCCAGTCGGTGTATTTTGGTGAGGCAAAGTGGAAGGCGTTGTTGGCGGCGGAAAGGGTGAGCAGCAGCAGCCAGAGCAGCCCCGTAGCAATCACCCCCTGCAGAACAAAAATACAGCCGTAAAGCGCAACGAGAAAATAGACGTCCCAACCAAAGGAACGCTTGATTTTAAAGCGGGTCGACAGGTCGCGGCTGGTGTACCAGTACCCGCAGACCATCAGCACCATAAATATCGCCGTTCCCATATCAGGCCCTCTTCAGCGCGTTAACGTGACGCAGAAAGTCCTGCCGCACCTCGTTGCTCTTGTAGTTCACCGAGGCGTTCCCGTCCTGGTCGATAATGATGCGGTCGCCATCTTCCACGGCTTCAATAATTTCCTGCTGACTCATCACCTGCAGTAAGGATTCCGGGCTTGAGAAGAGGGAGAGAAAGAAACGTTTCATGTCAGGCATCCTTATGAATAAAAAGGATAAGCCTGGAAGATGACCGCTGAATTTGCCTTAAGGATAACCTGAAAGTGAAAGCCGGGTGGCGGCTACGCCTTACCCGGTCGACAAAACCGTCAAATGATTGAGTTATCAAGTTATTGATATTTATGGGTAATAAAAAATAAATTTGCACAAACTTGGACAAATAACGTTAATTGTGTAAGTTTTAAGTATGCGATTACGCCACGTTGTTTACAGCCAGGATGTGACCCATGAGCACTTTGCCCTCTGTCGTGAGTCGGTTTGTTGAGTACTACGCCGCACTGGATAGCCAGCCGCCGTCCGCGCTGGTCGGGCTTTACCATTCAAATGCCACGCTTGTCGATCCGTTCGGCGAGCACGACGGTATCTTTGCGCTTCAGCGCTATTTCACCCATCTGCTGGCCAACGTCGAGAACTGCCGTTTTTCTATCGACCCGCCGCTCTGCAGCGGGAGCCGGTTTGTTGTCACCTGGGTGATGCACTGGTCGCATCCGCGCATTGCCGGAGGCGAACCGCTCGATCTGCCGGGGTGCTCGGTGGTGGAGACGGAAAACGATCTCATCACCCACCAGCGCGACTACTACGATGCGGGAGAGATGATCTACGAACATCTTCCTCTGCTGGGCTGGGCGGTACGCGGCGTGAAGCGGAGGGTCAAATCATGAAGACGGTACTGATTACCGGTGCAAGTTCGGGCATTGGCGCCGGGCTGGCAAAATCCTTCTCCGCTGACGGCTATCATGTGATTGCCTGCGGGCGCGATCCGGCGCGTCTGGAAGCGCTGCATCAGACCTGCCCCAATCTCACCGTTCGCCTGTTCGATATGACGGACCGGGAGGCCTGCCGACAGGCGCTGACCGGCAGCTACGCCGATCTGATTATTCTCTGCGCCGGTACCTGCGAATACCTCGACGGTGGCGTGGTGGATGCGGCGCTGGTGGAGCGGGTCATGAACACCAATTTTCTCGGGCCGGTGAACTGCCTTGAGGCGCTGCAGCCGCAGCTGGTTCGAGGCAACCGCGTGGTGCTGGTGAGCTCGATGGCCCACTGGCTGCCTTTCCCCCGCGCAGAGGCCTACGGTGCGTCCAAAGCGGCGCTGAGCTGGTTTGCCGAAAGCCTGCGCCTGGACTGGGAGCCAAAAGGGATTACCGTCACGGTTGTCTCTCCGGGCTTCGTCGATACGCCCCTGACGCGGAAAAACGATTTTGCCATGCCGGGTCGGGTGACCGTCGATGAGGCGGTGAAGGCGATCCGTATCGGGCTGGCGGCCGGGAAAATGCACATCGCGTTTCCTGCCGGATTTGGCTTCATTTTGCGGCTGCTCTCAGGGCTGCCTGCTTTTCTTCAGCGCACGCTGCTGCGCAGGATGGTGCGTTCATGAACATTGCAATTATCGGCAGCGGCATTGCCGGGCTGACGTGCGCCTGGCGACTGGCCGGGCACCATCAGGTGACCCTGTTTGAAGCGGGATCCACACCGGGCGGCCATACCGCAACGGTTGACGTGACGACGCCACAGGGCACATACGCGATCGATACCGGGTTTATCGTCTACAACGACCGCACCTATCCGCGCTTTATGGGCCTGCTCAGCGAGCTGGGTATCAGCGGGCAAAAAACCCAGATGAGCTTTTCAGTACACAACCCCGAGACGGGTCTGGAATACAACGGGCACACCCTGACGTCGCTGTTTGCCCAGCGCCGAAATCTCGTCAATCCGACATTCTGGCGGCTTCTCGGTGAAATCGTCCGCTTCAATCGTCTGGCAAAACAGGCGCTGGACGGGGAAGTGGAGCCGAACGCCACGCTGCAGACGTTTCTGGACCAGCACGGCTTTACGCCGTTTTTTGCGCGCCACTATATTCTGCCGATGGGGGCCGCCATCTGGTCATCCTCGCTGCAGGAGATGAAGCGTTTCCCGCTGCCGCTCTTTTTACGTTTCTTCCAAAACCACGGTCTGCTGGATATCACCCATCGCCCGCAGTGGTACGTGGTGCCGGGCGGCTCGCGAGAGTATATCCGCGCGATGCTGGACAAACTGGGCGATCGGCTGACGGTGCATCTCAATTCACCGGTTCAGCGGGTGAGCCGCCACGAGGACGGGGTCACGCTCCAGCTTAAAAACGGCAGCCATACCTTCGACCAGGTGATATTTGCCTGCCACTCCGGCAGTGCTCTGGCGATGCTTGACGACCCGACCTCCGCAGAGCGCGAGGTGCTGGGCGATATCGGCTGGCAGCGCAACGAGGTGGTGTTGCACAGCGACCCGCGCTGGCTGCCGGTGCGGCCGCGCGCCTGGGCGAGCTGGAATTACCGGCTGAGCGCGCAGGCGCAGGCCAGCGCCTGTGTGACCTACAACATGAACATTCTGCAGGGGCTGCCTGCGGGCAGCCCGCTGTTCTGCGTCACCCTGAACCCGGACGCGGCGGTGGATGAGCGCTTCGTTCTGCAACGCTTCGTTTATGAGCATCCGCTGTTTAACCCGCAAAGCTGGCGGGCGCAGGCGCGGCGCGGCGAGATCAACGGTCACCAGCGGAGCTGGTACTGTGGGGCTTACTGGTACAACGGTTTTCATGAAGACGGCGTGCGCAGCGCGCTGGACGTGGTCAACGCGATAGCGGCCGGAGAGGGGAACTGAAATGAACAGCTGCCTCTATCACGGCGTATTGCGCCACCGCCGCCTTCAGCCGAAAACCCATGAATTTCGCTACAGCGTCTTTATGGCCTGGCTGGATCTTGATGAGCTGCCGCTGCTGGCGTCCGTCGGCGTGCGCCGCAATCGCTTTGCCGCCGCCGCGTTCCATGACGCGGACTATCCGCTCGGCACGCCGCTCAAAGAGAACGTGCTCAGAAGGCTGGAGAGCCTGACCGGGGAACGGCCGGACGGGCGGGTCATGCTTCTGACGCAGTTGCGGTATTTCGGGTTTCATTTTAACCCGGTCAACTTTTACTACTGCTATGACGGGAAGGGGACTCTGCGCTGGGTACTGGCGGAGGTTCGCAACACGCCGTGGAACGAGCGTCATTATTACGCGGTCGACGGGCAACATGCCCAGCCCACGGAAAAAGCGTTTCACGTTTCCCCCTTCAACCCGATGGACATGATCTACCACTGGCGCTTCAACGATCCGGATAACACGCTGCATATGCACATTGAAAATCATCAGGAAGCGAAGGTGTTCGACGCCACGCTCGCCCTGCGCCGGGAGCCGCTGACCCGTCCGGCACTGCGCGCGCTGCTGCTGCGCATCCCGCTTATGACCCTGAAAACCGTTTTCGCCATTTACTGGCAGGCGCTGAGGCTGTGGCTCAAGCGCGTGCCGCTGTATAACCATCCCGTCAGCAGGAGTGAACGCTCATGACCGATCCCGTCTTTGCGTTAGAACCCGATATCCCGCGCAACGTCCGCCTCGCGCGATGGCTGCTGTTTCGTCTGTTAAGCGGCATCCGCGGTGGTTCGCTCACCCTGCGTGAAGGGGCGCAGACCTTCCATTTTGGCGAGACATCCTCCGCGCTGCACGCCGACGTGCAGATCCTCACGCCCGCCGTCTACTGGCGCGTCTTAACGGGCGGGAGCCTTGCCGCCGCTGAAGCCTGGATGGACGGCGAATGGGAAACCGCGCAGCTCACGCCGCTTCTGCAAATCCTGGCCCTCAACGGCGAGGTGCTTGGCCGTCTTGAGAAAGGGTTCCGGCTGCTTGGCCGACCGCTGGAGCGTTTGCGCCACTGGACGCGGCGTAACTCCCGCGCGCAGGCGCGTGAAAATATTGCCGCCCATTACGACCTGGGCAACACCTTCTATGCTCATTTTCTGGACAGGGAACTGCTTTACTCCAGCGCGCTCTTTACCGCAGACGAGCAGGATCTCACGACGGCCCAGCAGGCCAAAATGGCGCGCCTGTGCGACCAGCTGGCGCTTAGCGAGGCCGACCACCTGCTGGAAATCGGCACCGGCTGGGGGGCGATGGCGGAATACGCGGCCCGTCATTATGGCTGTCGGGTGACTACCACCACGCTGTCGCAGGAGCAATACGTCTGGGCAACCGAGCGGATCGCCCGCGCCGGGTTGCAGGATCGTGTTGAGGTGCTGCTCTGCGACTATCGCGACCTCACCGGGCAGTACGACAAGCTGGTCTCAATAGAGATGATTGAAGCCGTCGGGCAACGCTATCTGCCTACATTCTTCCGGACCTGTCAGGCGCGGCTGCGCCCGGGTGGACGAATGGCGATTCAGGCCATCACCATTCAGGACCAGCGCTATCGCGACTACAGCAAAAGCGTCGATTTTATTCAGCGCTACATTTTCCCGGGCGGCTTCCTGCCGAGCATCACCGCGATGAACGAGCTGATGACGCGCCACACCGATTTCGTGGTGCGCAATCTCTTCGACATGGGGCCGGACTACGCCCGCACGCTGGCGCACTGGCGGCAGCGCTTTGTCCACGCCTGGCAGGAGATTGAAAAGCTCGGCTTTGATGACCGGTTCCGCCGCATGTGGCTTTATTACTTTGGCTACTGTGAAGCCGGGTTTAACGCCCGCACCATTAGCGTGGTGCAGCTGACCGCAGAGCGCGTATGAGACGATATCTTCAGGTCTTCCTGCTGGCCGTCGCGTTCGATCTCTACTGGGCGCTGGTGGTGCTCTTTCGCGAACAGGGCCTGATTATCTGGCTCGCGCTGGCGATCCTGGCGTGCCTGCTCTTGCCGTCTGTATACCGTTTTTACGCCATTGGGCTGGCCGCGGCGGGCAGTTTGCTGGATACGCTCTGGGCGCTGACGGGGCTGATCGCCTTCACGGGTGATGCCCTGATGCCGCTATGGATGGTGGCATTATGGCTGATGTTCGCCGCCGTCTGGACGCAGCTTACGCGCACCACCACGTTACCCGGCTGGCTGCTCACCCTGCTGGCCGCCGTGGGAGGGCCGGTGGCGTACCTGATTGGCGAGCGGCTGGGTGCCATCACGTTTCTGGAGCCGACCTTTATCGTCGTCAGCTGGATGGCGCCGGGCTGGCTGGTGTTGATGCTGTTTTTCCACCTGCTGATGGGGAGACAAAAATGAGAGCTGCGGTTTTGTTGCTTTGTCTGACGCTGGTTGTTCCTGTTGCTCAGGCCGCCGACTGGCTGGCGTGGCGGAAGGTGGGTGATGCCACGCTCACCTGGGGGCCATTCACCGTCTATACCTCCCAGCTGCGTACGCCGGACGGGCGTTACGGTCGGGAGAACCAGGATCAGGCGCTGATAATTACCTATGCGCGCGACATCGATCGCGATGAGCTGGTCGAGGCGACCCGCGACCAGTGGCAGGCGCAGGGGATCCTGCAACGGGAACCCCGAAGCGAAGCCTGGTTACAGATGCTGCGCTCTCTGTGGCCGGATGTCCGGCCGGGCGCACAGCTGGCGTTTGTGCTCGACGACGGGCAGGGGCAGTTCTGGTATCGCGCGTCAGCGGCGCAAAAAGCCTTTATTCCACTCGGACCGCGTCAGTCAGAAGCGTTCAGCACCCGCTTCCTGGCCATCTGGCTCGATCCTCGCACGCAATACCCTGAGCTGCGTCAGCAGTTAATCGGAGGCCAAAAATGAAACGTATCCTGATGATGGCGCTGGCATTGACGATGCTGCTGGCAGGCTGTAGCACGGAGGTGACCGTGTATCGCCAGCAGTCGCCGCGGCTGGATATCTTCCATTACTTCCAGGGCAAAACCGAAGCGTGGGGGATGGTGCAGGATCGCAGCGGCAAGCAGATCCGCCGCTTTCACGTTGAGATTGCCGGGGACGTTATCGGCGATACGCTGACGCTGAACGAGCACTTCGTTTACGACGACGGTGAGAAGCAGCAGCGGGTCTGGCATATCCGCCGCGTGGGGAGCGATCGCTACGAAGGCACGGCGGGGGATATTGAAGGGGTAGCAACGGGGCAGGCCGCCGGCAACGCGTTCAACTGGCATTACAGCATGAACGTGAAGGCCAACGGCAGCACCTGGCTACTGAACTTTGACGACTGGATGTACCTGCAGGATGAGAACCATCTGTTTAATAAAACCGAGATGAAGAAACTGGGCGTCACCGTCGCCACGGTGACGCTGTTCTTTACCCGTAAGACCTCAGCTTAGTCGCGGACGCTGCCGGTTTTGCTGCTGGAGTAGATGAAGTACAGGGCAATCCCCAGGCATACCACCGCGCTCAGACGGCTCGGTGAAAACGAAATGGCGGGATTGCCCAGCCAGCCAAAGTTATCAATCAGCATACTCATGGCGAGCTGGCCGAATATCACCGCCACCGTGGCGACGGCGGTGCCGATGCGCTGCACCGCCACGACCATAATCACGATATAGGGCACGCCAAACATCGCCCCGAGGAGCTGCCATTTCGGCACGTCCAGCAGCGTGACCGCCTGCTTAGGCTCAAAGAAGAAAATGAGCAGGGCGGTCACCAGCGCGCCGACGGAAAACGTTAGAAACGCGCTCTTGAAAACGCCCACGCTGCTGCCGAGCTGCCCATTAATTGCGGCCTGTATGCTCAGCGTCGCGCCGCCGCAGATGGCCAGAATTATCATCATCAGTGTCATGTGTTTACCCCTTTGCGACCAGTACCAGTGCGGCAATAATAAAAACCAGCGCCACGATGCGTCTTGCGTTTATCTTCCTGTGCGGCGTACCCAGCAGGCCAAAGTGGTCAATGATCAGGCTTTTAAAAACCTGACCTGCCAGAATGCCAATCATCGTCAGCGCGATGCCGATAGTCGGCGTGGCGAGCGTCAGTATGACGACGTAGATCGGACCCAGCACCCCGCCGAGGAGCTGCCAGCCGGGCTGTGCGAAAAACGACGGGCTGTTACGCGGGCTGAAAAACAGCATCAGCAGAAACGTCAGCGCGGCGCCGACGCCAAAAATGCTGAACGTCGCCCATAAATCCCCGACTTTTCCCCCCAGGGGGCCCAGCAGTCCCGCCTCGACGGAGAGGCCCATCCCGCCAGCGATCACCAGTAAAATCAAAACCAACTGCATTCTTCTTCCTCCGTTTTCAGGCGAAGAAGATTACGTGGGTTGTGCAATGAGAAAAATGCCATAATGGTGGAAACACCTTTGCAGGATATGCATTAATGGTTGACGCCAGCAACATCAACATCCGCGCGCTGCTGATCTTTATCGACGTGTATGAAGCGCAGAACTTCTCCGTCGTGGCGCGGCGGCAGGGGATATCGGCCTCGCAGATATCGCGCGTGATCCACCAGCTCGAGGATGCGCTCGGGCAGCAGCTTTTCTATCGCAATACGCGGGCCGTCATTCCCACGGAAAGCGGTCATCTGTTTATTCGCTACGCCCGGTCGATGGCGGAGAATCTTGAAGAGGCGCGCCGGGAGCTGGACGCGCGTGCGGTGGAGCCGTCCGGTGCGATCCGCATTAACGGACCGGTGTTTTTCGGCCAGAAGCACATAGCCCCAGGACTTCCCGGCCTGTCGGCACGCTATCCTCGCCTGAGCGTAGAGCTGACGCTGACCGATGATTTCATTGACCCCCACCGTGATGCGGCAGATCTTATCTTCCGCATTGGCGTGCTGACGGACTCGTCGTTTCGCGCGCGGGTGTTTGGGCAGCAGGTGTACCATCTGGCCGCGTCGCCAGACTACGTGCGTAAACACGGTGCGCCAGAAGTGCCGGACGATCTGAACCGCCATCATTGCCTGGTGTATCGCGGATCGTCAGGGCCTAACCGCTGGCTGTTGCGCAGGGCGGGCGAGGCGTGGACACACTATCCCGTGACGCCATTGATGACCTCGAATAATGCGGAAGCGTTGCTGGCTGCGGCGCTTGGCGGGATGGGGATTGTGCTGTTTCCTGACTGGCTGGTTAGCGAGCCACTCCAGCGCGGTGAGCTGATTCCGCTCCTACCCGCGCTGGAGTGCGCCATCACTACGGAACAACAGGCTATCGCGGCGATCTACCCTGATGCCCGACATCCGCCCCTGAACGTCAGGGCGGTGATTGATTATTACGTCGAGCGCTTTGGTACGCCGCTGTACTGGCAGCGTAAGGGGATTACGCGCCAAGCTCCTGGCGGATAATTTCTGCGCCAGCGCTGAGTGCTTTAAGCTTGCCATTGGCAACCTGACGGGAGAGGGGCGCCATGCCGCAGTTGGTTGACGGATAGAGCTTGTCGGCGTCGACAAACTGCAGCGCTTTTCGCAGCGTATCGGCCACTTCCTCCGGCGTTTCAACCGTGTTGGTTGCCACGTCGATCGCCCCAACCATCACTTTTTTACCGCGGATCAGCTCCAGCAGATCCATCGGCACGCGGGAGTTGTGGCACTCCAGGGAGATGATGTCGATGTTAGAGGTCTGCAGCTTCGGGAAGGCCTCTTCGTACTGGCGCCACTCCGAGCCGAGCGTCTTTTTCCAGTCGGTATTGGCCTTGATGCCGTAGCCGTAGCAGATGTGGACCGCGGTTTCGCACTTCAGCCCTTCAATGGCGCGCTCCAGCGCGGCGATGCCCCAGTCGTTGACCTCATCAAAAAAGACGTTAAACGCCGGTTCATCGAACTGGATAATATCCACGCCTGCGGCCTCTAACTCTCGCGCTTCCTGGTTGAGGATTTTGGCGAATTCCCAGGCCAGCTTTTCTCGGCTTTTATAGTGCGCGTCGTACAGGGTGTCGATCATGGTCATCGGCCCCGGCAGGGCCCATTTGATCGGCTTGTCCGTGAGCTGGCGCAGGTACTTTGCATCGTCGACGAAGACCGGTTTCTGACGCGCAACCGCGGAAACCACGGTCGGCACGCTGGCGTCATAGCGGTTACGAATGCGCACCGTCTGGCGGTTCTCAAAATCGACGCCGCTCAGGTGTTCAATAAAGGTGGTGACGAAATGCTGGCGGGTCTGTTCCCCGTCGCTGACGATATCGATTCCCGCGCGGATCTGCTCATCCAGAGACAGGCGCAGCGCATCCTGCTTGCCTGCCAGCAGTTCCTGATCCTGTAACTTCCACGGTGACCAAAGCGTCTCAGGTTGCGCAAGCCAGGTCGGCTTTGGCAGGCTGCCAGCCGTTGAAGTCGGGAGCAATGTTTTCATAATAAAAGACCTTTTTTAATGTATTAAAGCGTGTAGTTATCAGACCACTGCTCAAGAATGTGTTTGTAAGGCTTAATAAAGTACTCTTCGGTAAACCGACCCTGTTCAATCGCCAGACGGCTTCGCTCTTCCCGGTCATACACAATTTTGGTTAAGGAGTGATCCTGCTGGTTCAGATCCGGTCGGTAGCACAGCCCCGCCGCCGAGTTGGCGTTATAAATTTCCGGGCGATAGATCTTCTGGAACGTCTCCATCGTGCTGATGGTGGCGATCAGTTCGAGGTCGGTGTAATCACTCAGCAAATCCCCGGTAAAGAAGAACGCGAACGGCGCCACGCTGTGTTCCGGCATGAAGTAGCGCACGCTCAGGCCCATCTTCGCGAAGTACTGCTCCGTAAGCGATTCGCCATCCGGCTGGTACTCAACGCCCAGCACGGGGTGCTGGTTACCGGTGCGGCGATAGGTATCTTTGCTGGAGACGCTCAGGCAAATCACCGGCCCTTTTGTGAAGTTCTCTTTGTATTCCGGTGAACTCACAAAATGGCGGAAGATATTGCCGTGCAGTTCGCCAAATTTTTCCGGAATGCTGAAGTGCTGCTGGTTCTTGTTGTGCTCCAGCAGCAGCACGCTGAAATCATAATCCCGCACGTAAGACGAGAAGTTATTCCCGACGATGCCAGGGATACGCTGGTTGTTTTTCTTGTCGACAATGGTGGTTTGCAGTATCTCAATGGCCGGGAACGGCTTTTCCGCGCCAATATTCAAATCGACAGAGATGATTTCAAGCTCAACCGCATAGCGATCGGCGTTTGGGTTATCCCAGCGCGCTAAGGCATTAAAGCGGTTGTTGATCATCACCAGCGTATTGCGCAGGTTCTCCTGACGCTTTTCCCCGCGGGCCAGGTTGGCAAAGTTGGTGGTCGTACGCGTATTTTCTGACGGGTTGTAATTCTCATCGAAGCAACTGCGCTTAAGGGTATATGTGAAAGCTTTGCTCATTGTGGTTATGCATCCTAAGTTCATGTTGCTAAGAAGTTACCAATGCATAATTTATGCCTGAGCCCGCGGCGCAGGGGAAGTGACTTAATTTCAATGCAACATGAGGGAAGTTCATGAAGTGTAATGCTCGAGGTGTTGCTGCCTTTCTTGCCGGGTGGCGCTGCGCTTACCCGGCCTACGATTCTGCTAATGTCGCACTCTTTCCGCAATTCCCGCTATAATCCCCAAAATTTCCAACCGGTTTAGAAATAATCATGACAAAACTCACCTTACAAGAGCAGATGCTGAAAGCGGGCCTCGTCAGCAGCAAGAAAGCGGCGAAAGTGCAGCGCACGGCAAAGAAATCACGCGTTCAGGCGCGTGAGGCTCGGGAAGCGGTAGAAGAGAACAAGAAGGCGCAGATCGAGCGTGACAAGCTGCTGAGCGAGCAGCAGAAGCAGGCCGTGCTGGCGAAAGAATTTAAGGCGCAGGTGAAGCAGCTGATCGAGATGAACCGCATCACCGTGGCGAAAGGCAACATCACCTTTAACTTCACCGACGGTAATCTGATCAAAAAAATCGAGGTGGACAAGCAAACCCAGGCTCAGCTGATCAACGGCCGTCTGGCGATTGCCCGCTTGGTCATCAACGCCAGCGGCGACTGCGAATACGCGATTATCCCGGCGGTAGTGGCCGATAAAATTGCCCAGCGCGATGCCGACAGCATCGTGTTAAACAGCGCGCTCAGCCAGGAAGAGCAGGACGAAGACGATCCGTACGCGGACTTCAAAATCCCTGACGATTTGATGTGGTAAACCACATTCAGAACGGGGCGGCGTGGCGGGCGTTAACCGGCTCGCCGCTCACGGGATGAATAAAATTCAGCTCGCTGGCATGCAGCATCAGCCGGGGCGCTTCCTCAGCACCCGGCACGTCAAGACCGCCATACAGATCGCAGCCCAGAATCGGGTGTCCCAGCTGCTGGCAGTGAATACGCAGCTGATGGGTTCGCCCGGTCTCCGGGATCAGTTTCACTCGCGTTAACGGTAATCCCGCCCCCTGATAAAACCGTTCCACAACCTGGTAGCGGGAGCGGGCGGGTTTACCGGTAATGGCGCAGATCGACATCAGCGGGAACAGCGCCGGGTCTTTGGCAATCGGCGCGTCAATGACCCCTTCATCATTTTCCACGTGGCCGCAAAGCAGGGCGCTGTAGACTTTCTCCACGCTGCGCTGGCTAAACTGCTGGCACAGTGCTGCGTTGATCGCCTTATTGCGCGCAACCACCATCAGCCCGGACGTGCCAAAATCCAGACGGTGCACCAGCGTGCAGCCCGGGAACGTCTGAACCAGACGGTAGTGGACGGAATCAAAGTTTTGCGGATTTTTGCCCGAGAGGCTGAGCAGGCCGGAAGGCTTGTCGATCAGCAGCAGATGTTCATCCTGCCAGAGGATCTGAATGTCATCGTGACACGGTGGGGCAATAAAAGAATCAATGATCGCAGACATCAGGCCGCCCGGCTGGAGAGTGGGAGCGGATGATAGCGAAATGCGGGGGAAAAGAAAAACCCTCCCACCGGGCGGTGAGAGGGTGAAGTCTTACGCTGCAACCAGGCTGTCGATGGCGGCTTTCGCGTCGGTCTGCGCTTTGGTCGCCACTTCCGGACCGTAAGCGATGCCTTCCGCGAACACGAAGTTCACGTCAGTGATGCCGATGAAGCCCAGGAACAGGCTCAGGTACGGCGCAACCAGGTCGGTTGGGGTGTCTTTATGGATACCGCCGCGGCTGGTCAGTACGATCGCACGCTTGCCTTTTACCAGACCTTCAGGGCCGTTCTCGGTGTAACGGAAGGTTACGCCAGCACGCGCCACCAGGTCGAAGTAGTTCTTCAGCTGGGTTGGGATGTTGAAGTTGTACATTGGGGCGTTGATGACGATGACGTCATGTGCCTGCAGCTCAGCAATCAGCTCGTCGGACAGGGCCAGCGCTTCCTGCTGACGCGGGCTCAGCGGCGCATCGCTTGGGCGCAGCGCGCCAACCAGCTCGCCATCGAGCACAGGAATTGGGTTTGCAGCCAGGTCACGCACGGTGATTTCGTCAGCAGAATGCTGTTCACGCCACTGTTCAACGAAGTAATCAGACAGCTGACCAGACTGAGAGTACCCTGCCAGAATGCTGGATTTCAAAACTAATACTTTGCTCATGGGTGATTCCTGTTGTTGCATTTGATTGAAGGGGGTTGCCCCGTTGCTTGTTGACACTCTATTCACAATCCTGCCACAGAGATAGCGCAATATATCGAAGCCTATGTTCGAATTTTTTGAATAAGGCACGAAAGGCGTCAGTGTGGTACTCTATAGCAATCATTAAAAAGAGAGTTTATCAGGGCGTGTACTGCCCTTTAACGCTATGACAGAACAACAAAAATTCACCTTCCCGATGCTCCTGCAACAGCTCGATTCTCTGACGCTGCGCGACAAACAGCGCTTCGCCCGCCGTCTGCTCGGCGTCAAGAAGGTTAAAAATCCTGATGCTCAACAGGCCATTTACCAGGAGATGGCGAAAGAGATTGAACAGGCGGCAGGGAAGGTTGTGCTGCGCGAAGCTGCGCGCCCGGCAATTACCTACCCGGAAAACCTGCCCGTCAGCCAGAAGAAACAGGACATTCTTGAGGCCGTACGCGACCACCAGGTGGTGATTGTCGCGGGTGAAACCGGTTCGGGGAAAACCACCCAGCTGCCGAAAATCTGTATGGAGCTGGGCCGCGGGATAAAAGGCCTGATTGGCCATACCCAGCCGCGTCGTCTGGCGGCGCGCACCGTTGCCAACCGTATTGCCGAAGAGCTGCAGACGGAGCCGGGCGGCTGCATCGGCTACAAGGTGCGATTCAGCGACCACGTGAGCGATAACACCATGGTCAAGCTGATGACCGACGGTATTCTGCTGGCGGAAATTCAGCAGGATCGCCTGCTGATGCAGTACGACACCATCATCATTGACGAAGCGCACGAGCGCAGCCTGAACATCGACTTCCTGCTCGGCTACCTGAAAGAGCTGCTGCCGCGTCGCCCGGATCTGAAAGTGATCATCACCTCCGCGACCATCGACCCGGAACGCTTCTCGAAGCACTTCAACAATGCGCCGATTATTGAGGTGTCTGGACGGACGTATCCGGTTGAAGTGCGCTATCGCCCGATTGTGGAAGAGGCGGATGATACCGAGCGCGACCAGCTGCAGGCCATTTTTGATGCCGTTGACGAGCTGGGTAACGAAAGCGCGGGCGACATCCTGATCTTCATGAGCGGCGAACGCGAAATCCGCGACACCGCCGATGCGCTCAGCAAGCGCGACCTGCGCCACACCGAGATCCTGCCGCTGTATGCCCGCCTGTCCAACAGCGAACAGAACCGCGTCTTCCAGCCGCACAGCGGACGCCGCATCGTCCTGGCGACCAACGTGGCGGAAACCTCGCTGACCGTGCCGGGCATCAAATACGTGATCGACCCGGGTACGGCGCGCATCAGCCGCTACAGCTACCGCACCAAGGTCCAGCGGCTGCCGATTGAGCCCGTTTCGCAGGCGTCTGCTAACCAGCGTAAGGGCCGCTGCGGCCGCGTGTCGGAAGGGATCTGTATTCGTCTCTATTCCGAAGACGATTTCCTGTCGCGCCCGGAGTTTACCGACCCGGAAATTCTGCGCACCAACCTGGCGTCCGTTATCCTGCAGATGACCGCCCTGGGGCTGGGCGACATCGCGGCGTTTCCGTTCGTCGAAGCGCCGGATAAACGCAACATTCAGGACGGCGTGCGTCTGCTGGAAGAGCTCGGGGCGATTACCACCGACGAGCAGGCGACGGTCTATAAGCTGACGCCGCTGGGCCGCCAGCTCAGCCAGCTCCCGGTCGACCCGCGTCTGGCGCGCATGGTGCTGGAAGCGCAAAAGCACGGCTGCGTGCGCGAGGCAATGATCATTACCTCGGCGCTCTCCATTCAGGATCCGCGCGAGCGTCCGATGGACAAACAGCAGGCCTCGGACGAAAAGCACCGTCGCTTCCACGACAAAGAGTCCGATTTCCTCGCCTTCGTGAACCTGTGGAACTACCTCGGCGAGCAGCAGAAGGCGCTCTCTTCGAACCAGTTCCGCCGCCAGTGCCGGGTGGATTTCCTCAACTACCTGCGCGTGCGCGAGTGGCAGGATATCTATACCCAGCTTCGCCAGGTGGTGAAAGAGCTGGGCATTCCGGTGAACAGCGAACCGGCGGAGTACCGCGAAATCCATATCGCGCTGCTGACCGGCCTGCTGTCCCACATTGGGATGAAGGACGCCGAGAAGCAGGAGTATACCGGCGCGCGCAACGCCCGTTTTGCCATCTTCCCAGGTTCTGGCCTGTTCAAGAAGCCGCCGAAGTGGACCATGGTCGCGGAGCTGGTGGAAACCAGCCGCCTGTGGGGACGCATTGCCGCCCGTATCGATCCGGAATGGGTGGAGCCGGTGGCGCAGCATCTGCTCAAGCGCTCGTACAGTGAACCGCACTGGGAGCGCGCGCAGGGCGCGGTGATGGCGACCGAAAAAGTGACCGTTTACGGCTTGCCGGTGGTCGCCGCGCGCAAGGTCAACTACAGCCAGATCGATCCGGCGCTCAGCCGCGAGCTGTTTATCCGTCACGCGCTGGTGGAGGGAGACTGGCAGACGCGCCACGCCTTCTTCCGCGAAAACCTGAAGCTGCGCGCGGAAGTGGAGGAACTTGAGCACAAGTCCCGCCGCCGCGACATTCTGGTGGACGACGAGGCGCTGTTCGAGTTTTACGACCAGCGCATCAGCCACGATGTGATTTCCGCCCGCCACTTCGACAGCTGGTGGAAGAAGGCCAGCAAAGAGACGCCGGACCTGCTCAACTTCGAAAAGAGCATGCTGATAAAAGAGGGCGCCGAGTCGGTCAGCAAGCTCGACTACCCGAACTTCTGGCATCAGGGCAACCTCAAGCTGCGGCTGACCTATCAGTTCGAGCCGGGGGCAGACGCGGACGGCGTGACCGTCCACATTCCGCTGCCGCTGTTAAACCAGGTGGACGAGAGCGGTTTCGAG
Source organism: Enterobacter sp. PL1 (assembly GCF_945957325.1). Taxonomy (NCBI): domain Bacteria; kingdom Pseudomonadati; phylum Pseudomonadota; class Gammaproteobacteria; order Enterobacterales; family Enterobacteriaceae; genus Enterobacter; species Enterobacter sp. PL1. Next base: position 41,758 of record NZ_CAMFKT010000017.1, on the reverse strand, counting down.
TGGCAAATTCCCGGCCTGCGCCGCGAGCTGGTGATTGCGCTGATCAAATCTCTGCCGAAACCGGTGCGCCGCAACTTTGTGCCTGCGCCAAACTACGCGGAAGCGTTTTTGGGCCGCGTCACGCCGCTGGAGCTGCCGCTGCTGGACGCGCTGGAGCGCGAGTTCCGCCGCATGACCGGCACCACCATCGACCGCGACGACTGGAACTGGGATCAGGTGCCCGATCACCTGAAAATCACCTTCCGCGTGGTGGACGATAAAAACAAAAAGCTGCTGGAAGGGCGTTCCCTGAGCGAGCTGAAAGAGGCGCTGAAAGGCAAAGTCCAGGAGACGCTCTCTGCGGTGGCCGACGACGGCATCGAGCAGAGCGGGCTGCATATCTGGAGCTTTGGCCAGCTTCCGGAAAGCTACGAGCAGAAGCGCGGCAACTATAAGGTGAAAGCCTGGCCGGCGCTGGTGGACGAGCGCGACAGCGTGGCGATCAAACTGTTTGATAACCCGCAGGAACAGCAGCAGATGATGTGGCGCGGGCTGCGTCGCCTGCTGCTGCTCAACATCCCGTCGCCGATCAAGTATCTGCACGAGAAGCTGCCTAACAAGGCCAAGCTGGGTCTCTACTTTAACCCGTACGGCAAAGTGCTGGATCTGATTGACGACTGCATCTCCTGCGGCGTGGACAAACTCATTCACGAGGCGGGCGGCCCGGTCTGGACGGAAGAGGGCTTTGCTCAGCTGCATGAAAAGGTGCGCGCGGAGCTGAACGACACCGTGGTGGAGATTGCCAAACAGGTCGAGCAGATCCTCACCACCGTGTTCAACATCAACAAGCGTCTGAAAGGGCGCGTGGATATGACCATGGCGCTGGGCCTGTCGGACGTGAAGGCGCAGATGGCGGGGCTGGTTTACCGCGGCTTTGTCACCGGCAACGGCTTCAACCGTCTCGGCGATACGCTGCGCTATTTGCAGGCGATTGAAAAACGGCTGGAGAAAATGGCTATCGATCCGCACCGCGACCGCGCGCAGATGCTGAAAGTGGAGAGCGTCCAGCAGGCGTGGCAGCAGTGGCTGAACAAGCTGCCGCCAGCCCGCCGCGACGATGAAGACGTGCAGGCGATCCGCTGGATGATCGAGGAGCTGCGCGTCAGCTTCTTTGCCCAGCAGCTCGGTACGCCGTATCCGATTTCGGATAAGCGTATCCTTCAGGCGATGGAGCAGATTTCCGGTTAAACCCTTGCCCGGTGGCGCTGCGCTTACCGGGCCTACGAGTGCGAAATGTAGGCCGGGTAAGGCGTAGCCGCCACCCGGCTGGTTATCGTTCTACAATCGCCAGCGTAAACCCATCCCATCCCTTAATCCCCACCGTTTGCAGCGCGGTGGCGGTTAAGCGCGGGTTATCGCCCATCATCTCAATAAAACGCCGCACGCCCAGCACGCGCGCGTCGTCGCTTTGGCCGTTAATGACTTCGCCATCACGGACCACGTTATCGCCGATAATTACCGTACCGGGGCGGGAGTAGTGCAGCGCCCATTCCAGATAGCCGGGATTGTTCGGCTTATCGGCATCAATAAAGATCAGGTCGAACGGCGGAACCTCGCCGAAATTCTCCAGCGAGCTCAGCGCCGGGCCTTCAATTAATTGAATGCGATCGGTTAGCCCCGCGAGGTGAATATTCTGGCGGGCAACATCAGCATGCGTCGGATCGGCCTCAAGCGTAATCAGCTTACCGTCCGGCGGCAGCGCGCGCGCCATCCAGATTGAGCTGTAGGCACCCAGCGTCCCGATCTCAAGAATGCGTCTTGCCTGCGTCATGCGCACGAACAGCGCCAGCAGCTGCCCCTGATTGGCCGCGACATCATGTTCAGGCAGCCCGGCGCGTTTGTTGTTTTCCAGCACCTGATTCAGTACGTCATCGTCAGGAATAAGTGACGAAATCATGAAATTATCAACTGCAGACCACTGTTGTTGCATAGATTGTCTCCTGAGGGGGAATCGCCGGGTGGCGGCTGCGCCTTACCCGGCCTACGTGACGAAATCCAGGCCCGTTAAGCGCCTTCAGACATTGACCCAGCCGCCGCCCAGCGCTTTATACAAATCAATCTGCGCCAGCAGCAGGTTATTTTTCACCTGCACGACGCTGGTCTGGACCGAGAACAGCGTGCGCTGCGCGTCCAGCACGTCCAGATAGGAGGAGTAGCCGTTGCGATAGCGATTCTGCGCAATGCGCAGCGTCTCCTGGGCCACATCCTGCTGGGCAAGCAGCTCCGTCAGCTGTTCCTGATAGCGCGTAATCGCATCAAGGCTGTTGTTCACTTCGGCAAACGCGTTACGCACGGTCTTTTCATAGGCGTACAGCGCCTGGTTTCGCTGGGACTGTGAAATGTCCACCTGCGCATTCAGCGCCTGGCGGTTCAGCAGCGGGGCGAGAATACTGCCTCCGACGCTCCAGAGCTGAAGCGGGTTGTCCAGCAGGCCGGAAAGGGTGCGATCCTGAACCGAACCGTTGGCGGTCAGGTTGATCGACGGCAGCAGGCTGGCGCGCGACGCCGCGAGCGAGGCATCCGCCGCCACCAGCTGGCGTTCGGCCTGGACGATATCCGGCCTGCGGTTCAGCAGCGTAGAAGGCAGCTGCGACGGCAGCGTTAGCGGCGTCAGTGCTGCAAAGGTTTCGCTACGCGCCACGTCGCCGGGGTTGCTTCCCAGCAGCAGGCTGAGGGCATTCTCCTGCTGTGCAATCTGGTGCTGCAGCACGGGCACCTGCGCCCGCGTTGAGCGAAGTTCGGAATCCGACTGCATCAGCTCCAGGCGCGAGCTGTAGCCCGTCTCAAACTGACGCTTCGCAAGGTTAAACGCCTCTTCGCGCGATTTCAGCGTGGACTCGGTCACCCGCAGCTGCTCGTCAAGCGAGAGCAGGGTGACATACCCGGATGCCACAGACGAGGCGACGGTCAAATCCGCGGCCGCGGCGGCGGCTTTTTGCGCCGCCAGCGAGGCTTCGGCAGCGCGCGAGGTGCTGCGGTTGACGCCCCAGATATCCACGTCATAGCTTGCCGTCAGGCTCCCTTTGTACACTGTGCCGTAAACCGGCAGCCCGGTCGCCGCGGATTGTGAACGGGCGCGCGTCCCGGTTAAGCTCGCGTCGAGGGAGGGAAACAGGCTGCCGTCGGCCGCATAGACCCGCGCCTGATACTCGTTTATCCGTTCGCGGGCGATCAGCACGTCGCTGTTGTGCTGTAGCGCCTGATCCACATAGCGGTTCAGGTGGTTGTCATGGAAATTACGCCACCAGAGCTGCTCCGCCGGGCTGGCAGGGCCGGAGACTGTGCGCCACTGGGTGGGGATGTGCAGCGTCGGCTGCGCCGGTTTGACGTCAACGGACTGGCATCCGGCCAGCATGACCGCCGCCACCAGCGCGGCTATCGGGCGAAGGATCATTGCTTCGCCTCCCGCGTATCAATGGTTACCTGCACCGACATACCCGGACGCAGCAGCGCGGCGTCCTCTGGCTTACCGAGCACCTCAATACGCACCGGAATACGCTGGGCAATTTTGACAAAGTTCCCGGTGGCGTTATCCGGCGTGATGGCGCTGAACTCCACGCCGGTCGCCGGGGAGATGCTCTCCACGCGGCCCTGATACGCCTTGTTGTTCAGGGCATCAACGGTGAACTTCACCGGCTGGCCGACGCGCAGCTCCGCGAGCTGGGTCTCTTTAATGTTGGCGATGACCCAGTGCTGCGGCGGCACCAGGGTGGTGAGATGGGTTCCGGCGGTCACGTAGGCCCCGAGACGCACGGCGATCTGGCCGAGCTGGCCGTCACGCGGCGCCACAATGCGGGTGTTTTGCAGGTCAATCTGCGCCAGCTCCAGCGCTGCTTTGGCGTTTTCAACATCCGCTTCCAGCGCACCGCGATTGACAATCACCGTCTGCAGATCCTGACGCGACATCTCAAGGGCGGCTTTCGCCTGGTCGATGTCGGCGCTACCCTGAGCGGCACTGGCCAGCGCGGCGTCGCGCTCGCGAATGGAAAGCGAGCCGTCCGCCGTCAGCTCTTTCACCCGTTTTAAATCCGCCTGGCTTTTCAGGCTCTGGGCGCGGGCATTTTTCAGCGCGGCGTCATTTTTGGCGATCGTTGCTTCGGCGCTTTTACGCTGCTGCAGGTTGTTATTCAGGGCGGCAATTTTCATCGCCAGCTGCGCCTCTGCCTGATGCACCCGCTGACGATAGATACGGTCATCGATCTGCAGCAGCAGATCGCCTTTTTTGACCTGCACAAAGTCCTGAACCTTCACCTCGGTGATATAGCCGTTCACCTGCGGGCTGATAAACGTCGTCTGGCCGCGCACGTAGGCGTTATCGGTAAACTGCGCGTGACGGGTGAACGGCGGCAGTTGCCACGCATAAAGGATCACCAGCACGCCGACAATACCGATGGCGGCGGCGGTGAAAACGGAAACAATGCGCACATTTTTGCGGGTGTTGGCCTGCTCTTTGGCGGCATCCTGCTGACTCATAAACTCTCCAGAACTCTTTCAATTATTTGTTGCCGGTGGCGTTCTTCAGCGCCAGACGGGCAGTGATGCGCAGGCGCAGCAAGCGCCATAAAATCCAGACCAGCGTGGCGGCAGCGATGCTCGCCGTCAGCAGATAAGTATCGTTATAAGCCAGAATATTCGCCTCCAGCGCGGTGACCGTTTGCAGCTGCGTTATCGCCTGGGTGCCCAGCAGCGCGCTGTCGCCAATCAGGCTTTTATACATTTGGGTATAAAGCTGAATTCGCTCGTTGACCAGCGGGTTGAGCGTGGTGAGCTGGTCCGCCAGCAGGCTGGAGTGGTACTTCTCGCGCCAGGTCTGGAAGGTGCCGAGGATCGCGGAGCCCAGCAGGCCGCCGAGGTTCTGGCTCATGCCAAACATCACCGAGAAGCTGACCAGGTTACGCGGGTCGGCGATCACCCCGCCAATGGCGGCCAGCATAGCGGGCGCCAGGAAGAAGGCGCTGCCGAAGCCCAGCAGGAACTGGCTTACCATCAGCTGATCCGGACGGGTCAGGTTGTTGGACTGGCTGTCCAGCAGCGAGGCAACAATCATCAGCGCCAGAGACGTGATGATTGGCCACGCCAGTTTCGTCGGCTTGATGGTGAGACAGCTGGTGACAATCCCGCAGACGATCCCGGCGAAAATGGACCACGCCAGATGCGTCATCTGCTCGTTCTGTAAGCCCACGTACTGCAGCCAGCCGATGACGCCGGTGTTCTGCTCGGCCAGCACGATACGGATCAGCAGCATAATCAGCCCCAGGCGGACGATGCTGCCGCTCGACAGCCAGCGGGTGTTCAGCAGTGGGTTGCTGCGGTTATGTTCAAAGACGATGGCTGCGACAATCAGCACCAGCGATAGCGCCAGCGACCAGCCGATCCACGGCGCTTCGAACCACCAGTCAAGGCGGCCCAGAGAGAGGACGGCACAGAGCATGGCCATCCCGGGAGCCAGTAAAAAGAAGGTGATAAAGTCCTTCTTCTCAAAGACCTTGCGCCGGTCGCCCGGCGGTAATTTTAAGGCGATGACGCAGGCCAGGGAGATCAGCGCCAGTCCCAGCTCGAAGAAATAAAGCCCGCGCCACTCGTCCAGCTGCAGCAGCTCGGTTGAAAACAGGCGCGCCAGCGGGATGGCGAGTGATGAACCGGTGATGCCGATGGTCAGCGCCTTCAGGCGGTGCTTCGCAGGCCAGGCCTGGATCTGATAGTAAATCCCCAGCGAGCTGAGCGCGGCGGCCACCATGCCGTGCGCGGCGCGCACCATCAGCGCCGAGCTGAGATCGTTAACGAACAGGTGGAAAAAGGTGACCAGCACGTACAGCACCAGAAAACCTTCCGTAAAGGCGCGCAGGCCGTACTGCTGGCGGAATTTAACCAGCAGCAGGTTGATGGAGATGTTGGTCATCACATAAACCGCAGGCAGCCAGGCGATTTCGGTTGACCAGGCGCCGAAGGTCCCCTGCAAATTTTGCAGGTTGGCGGTCACCACCGCATTCCCCAGCGCGCCCGTCAGGCAGACCAGCAGGCCCACGACGCCATAGGCAATGCGTTTTGGCGTACTGTGTTCGGGCGTGGAGGGCGAACCCAGCAGGGCGGGTTTCTCATGTGGCTGCCACTCGCGAGGAGCATAAGGGTCGCGTTCGGGCAGGCGCATAACGTCGTTTACCTTAGAAATGATTGAATAATTAGCGGGCTAGCGATTCTACGACCCCCGCAAATGATAATTCAAGTGAATATGATTTACGCATGTTAATCAAATGGTGAAGGGAAATTTAAGGAAAAAGAGCGGCCCGCAGGACGGGCCGGGAAGGGTCAGAGACGTTCGGGCTGCGCCTGGATGAGAGTGGCGCGCTTAACGCGGCTGGCGCAGAAAATCGCGATTAAAGAAATGGTCACCGTGACGGCAAGATACCAGGCCACCGGCACCCAGTCGCCGTCGTATTTTGCCAGCAGGCCGGTGGCAATCAGCGGCGCGGTACCGCCTGCCAGCGCGGCACCCAGCTGATAGCCGAGCGTAATGCCGGTGTAGCGCACGTTTGCGCTAAAGATTTCAGAGCACAGCGTGCCGAGTACCGCCGTGACAGGGGCCCACAACACGCCAAAGGCGATGACCGTCGCGAGCACGATACCCCACGTGGTGCCGGTATTGAGCAGCATAAACCACGGTACGATAAACAGGCCCAGCACGAAGACGCTGATTGCGTACATGCGCTGACGGCCTACCTTATCGGAGAGCAGCCCCATTAGCGGGATCATAATGGTCGCCACCAGGGCTCCCAGCGTCACGGCTTCCAGCGCCTGCGATTTCTGATACGTCAGCGTGCTGGTGGCATAGCTCACCACGAAGGTCGAGAAAATATAGAACGGCGCGGTTTCAACCACCTTCAGACCGGCGGCAATCAACACTTCACGCCAGTGATGTTTCAGCGTATCGCGCAGCGGGGCCTTCGCTACCTGACCGGACGCTTTCACTTTCTGAAAATCGGGCGTTTCGTCAATATCTTTGCGGATCCACAGGCCGAGCAACACCAGCACCGAGCTCAGCAGGAACGGGATGCGCCAGCCCCAGGAGAGGAAATCCGCCTCGCTGAACAGGGTCATCAGCGACACGATAAAGGTTGCCATCAGCATGCCGATGGTGACGCCCGCCTGCGGAATACTGCCGAAGAAGCCTTTACGTTTTTCTGGCGCGTATTCATAGGCCAGCAGCAGCGCGCCGCCCCATTCACCGCCGATGCCCATCCCCTGAATGATGCGCATCAGGATCAGCAGCGCAGGCGCCCAGAGGCCAATCATCTCATACGTGGGCAGCAGGCCAATCATAACGGTTGCACCTCCCATCAAAGAGAGGGTCAGCACGAGGGTTTTTTTACGTCCGATGCGGTCGCCGATGTGGGCGAAAAGTACCCCACCAATGGGGCGAATAAAGAAGGTTAATGAGAAAGAGAGATAAGAGAGGATGAGTCCGATCACCGGATCGACCATCGGGAAAAAGATCTTATTGAAGACCAGCGCGGCCGCCGTACCGTAGAGAAAATAGTCAAACCATTCAATGGCGCTCCCGGTAAGGCTGGCGATTAACACCTTTTTATTTTTACGTAACACCGTCGTCGTACTTTCATGTTCTGTCATGACCTGAAACCCCGCCACGTTGATGATGAGAGAGGTGTCACCTGGCGCGCTTCAGGTGCAACCTGTGATGATAAAAAAGGTTGTGAAATTGTTAAGCAACTTAGGGTTGGATGTTGTCTTTGGCAAGCGCAGGGGGGATAAAACTGGTCAGATCACGGCGAAATAAGCAGCGTTGGGTGCTTTTTCATGCCGCCTGCACAATACAATGTTTTGTAGAGCTGGAAATCAAAAGCATAATAGGCAGGTGCAACCCGATGATTTTTGGATGTTTCTGGTTATTTCAGAAAAATGATAAATTCGGCGCTTCAACAACGTGAGGAGTTCACCATGGTTCAGCCCCATTTTCCCGTTCTGGCGGATGCCACGCTGGCGGCCTTCAATACTGTCGGCGCATGGCTGGCGCAGGACGACCTGAGCGCGACGAGTCCGCTCCCGGAAGTCGATGCGGTGATTCTGGCCGGAAACGCGGTGATCCCAACCATTGACGCGGCCTGCCGTATTGCCGCCCAGAACGACGTGCCGCTTCTGATCAGCGGCGGTATCGGGCATTCGACCCCCTTTTTATATGCTGCCATCGGCAGCCATCCGCGTTATCACACCGTACCGGTCACAGGGCGGGCCGAAGCGAGCATTCTTGCCGACATTGCGCGGGCGTTCTGGCAGATCCCCGAGGCGCGTCTGTGGGTTGAGGATCGCTCCACCAACTGCGGTGAAAACGCGCGCTTTAGCTGGAACATGCTGAAACAGCATCATCGAACGACCGGGCGGGTGCTGGTGGTGCAGGATCCGACGATGCAGCGCCGCACGATGGCGACGTTTGCCCGCGTGTGTCGTGATGAGCCCGATTCACCGCAGTGGATAAGCCATCCCGGGTTTACGCCGACGCTGCAAAACGGTAACGAGGGCGTGGAATTCAGCGAGGGCCACACCGGACTGTGGCCCGTTGACCGTTACCTTTCACTGGTTATGGGGGAGCTGCCGCGCCTGTATGATGACGCCAACGGCTATGGCCCGGCCGGGCGGGATTATATTGCTCACGTTGAATTCCCCGAGGCCGTCACCGCCGCGTGGAAACAGCTACAGCAGGATCCTGTCCTGAAGGGCGCACGTAAAATAATTTAGGCACGGAACAATCCCCTCGCCCCATTGGGGAGAGGGTGAGGGGGAAAAATCACAGCGCCGCAAACTTATCCAGCGTCCGCACCAGCTGCGTCACAAACCCATACTCGTTGTCATACCAGGCAACGGCTTTCACCAGCTGAAGGTCTCCCGCTTCTGACACCTCCGTCTGCGTGGCGTCAAACACCGAACCATAATGCGAGCCAATCACATCTGACGACACAATCTCTTCATCGGTATACCCGAACGATTTATTGCCCTGAGTGGCCTTTTTCAGCGCGGCGTTAATCTCCTCAACGGTCACTTTCTTGCCCAGAATCGCCACCAGTTCGGTCACGGAGCCCGTTTTAACCGGCACACGCTGGGCGTGGCCTTTCAGTTTGCCGCTGAGCGCTGGGATCACCAGACCAATGGCCTTTGCGGCGCCGGTGGTGTGCGGAATGATATTCTCTGCCGCCGCCCGGGAGGCGCGAAGATCTTTCCCGCGCGGGCCATCCACCAGCGCCTGGGTACCGGTATAGGCATGAATGGTGGTCATGGTGCCCACCTTAATTTCAAACGCGTCGTTCAGGGCTTTTGCCAGCGGGGCGAGGCAGTTGGTGGTGCAGGAGGCGACGGAAATAATGGTATCACTGGCGTCAATGGTCTCGTCGTTCACGCTGTAGACGATGGTTTTCATGTCCCCCGCGGGCGCAGAGATCAGCACCTTCTTCGCGCCCGCGTCCAGGTGCGCCCGTGATTTCTCTTCAGACGTATAAAAGCCGGTGCACTCCACAACGATATCCACGCCCGCGGCTTTCCACGGAATGTGCTTTGCCTCTTTTTCGGCATAGACCGCGATGGTTTTACCGTCAACGATCAGCGCATCCTCGGTGAAATCCACGCTCCACGGGAAGCCACCGTAGTTGGAATCGTGCCTGAGCAGGTAGGCCAGCACTTTGGGAGAGGTGAGGTCGTTGATGGCGACGACGGTATTACTGTCCTGGGTTTCAAGAAGGCGACGCAGAACAAGACGTCCGATGCGTCCAAATCCGTTAATGCCAATTTTACTCATGGTGTTCTCCTGTAAACGTGTCGATGTGACAGTTTGAACTCATCCAGGCTTAGACCATCACGGGCAGGGCGGCAATTGAAGATGCTTCATGCGGGAGGATGTATTTGAAAAACCATACAGAAAAGTTAATGAATTTTTAAGGAAAGGAGATTATGTTGGCGCGGTAACTGTTTTTAATCGAGAAATCACATGCGCACTAAATATACAAGCCTGCAAATCGGCATCCACTGGCTGGTGTTTCTATTAATCATCGTCGCCTACTGCGCCATGGAGTTCAGAGGTTTCTTCCCGCGCACCGCGCGCCCGACGATCAACATGATCCACGTCTCATGCGGGATCAGTATCCTGGTGCTGATGGTGGCGCGTCTGCTGGTTCGCCTGAAATTCCGTGCACCACCGATTCAACCGAAGCCAAAAGCGATGGTGACGGGGATGTCTCATCTGGGGCATCTGGTGGTGTATCTGCTGTTTATTGCGCTGCCGCTGATTGGCATTGTGATGATGTATAACCGGGGCAGCGACTGGTTTGCTTTTGGCCTGGCGATGCCGCATGCGGCGGAGTCCAAATTTGACCTGGTAGATATGCTGAAAGAGTGGCACGAGACGCTGGCAAATCTGGGCTATTTTGTGATTGGCCTGCACGCCGCGGCGGCGCTGATGCACCACTATTTCTGGAAAGATAATACCCTGCTGCGCATGATGCCGAAAAAGCGTTCGTAGTCTTCTCGCCCGGCGGCGCTTCGCTTGCACGGGCCTACAAACGGCTCTGAATCGTAGGCCGGGAGCGCTACGCGTCACCCGGCTTGTTTTTTAACCCAGCAGAGCACGCTCTTCAGCCGTTAACGCCAGCGTCTGCGTTGACCCCGTTTCCGACGACGTCACCGCCGCTTCCAGCACGGCCATGACTGCCAGTGCCTCAACCGGGTGGACCGGATTGGCGATTTTCCCAAGCAACGCGTCACGCACACTGATGTAATACTGGCGCTGATCGCCTTTCGGGGTCGGGATCGTCTGCGATGCACCGTCAGCGCCAAAGAACACCATGCTGTCGCTGTCTTCGCCCCAGGCCTCACTGCCGGGGATCACCCCGGAGAGCAGCTGTGCTTCCTGCTGATCGATTCTGGCCTTCACCACGCTGCCCTTGTCCCCGTGGACGGCAAAGCGCGCCGTACCGCCCGCCACCAGCATGCTGGCGTGCAGAATCACCTTATGCTCCGGATAGTTTAAGACCACGTGCGCCCAGTCGTTAATTTCTGCACCGTCGCGCAGCGTCGCGATATTCCCCTGAACCGACTGCGGCAGGCCAAAGAGCTGCAGCGTCTGGTCGATAAGATGAGGACCCAGGTCAAACCATAAGCCACTTCCGGGGACGTTCTGCTCGCGCCAGCGCACGCGCACTTCCGGGCGGAAGCGGTCGATATGCGACTCCAGGTGCTTAACCTTGCCGAGCGTGCCTTGCTCAATGACCTGCTTAATGCCGAGGAAATCGCTGTCCCAGCGGCGGTTGTGGAAGACAGAAAGCAGTAGCTGCTTTTCCTCCGCCAGCGCAATCAGGTCGCGGGCTTCCTGCATGTCGAGGGTGAAAGGCTTATCCACGACCACATGTTTACCTGCGTTCAGGGCCAGCGTCGCCAGCGGGGCGTGCGTGGCGTTGGGGGAGGCAATCACCACCAGGTCAACATCCGGATGCTGAATAGCCTCTTCAGGGGTGGTGACCACCTCTACGTCCGGCAGATCGCGTTTCACCTTCTCTTCATCACGAGAAGAGACCACGGCCAGCTTAAGCCCGTCCACAGACTGGATTAACGGGGCATGGAAGGTTTTGCCCACAAATCCATACCCGATCAGCGCAATGTTAATTGTTCGAACTGTACTCATGAACTTCTCCACGTTAATTCGCGCACACCGTGACCTGCAATGCGCCAGGGTCCCCAAGCTCAGGCCAGGGACGATCTAAAAAGAGTTGTTGAATGTTGGATAACCCGGAAACCAGATACGGTTCGCAGCGGTTGACCTTCAGGTGGTCGGCAACAATCCAGTGCGCATGGCTCGCGTCAAGCATCGCGCGCTTAACCTCGGCATCCGCTTCTTTACCGGCGCTCAAACCGAGTTCGGCATGAATGGCGCACGCCCCGAGGATGGCGATATCTGCCCGATAGCGGAACAGCAACGACAACGTGGCGCTTCCGGCAAACAGGCGCTGCTGGTGGTCCCATTTCCCCCCGAGCAGGATCAGTTCAACGTCTTCCCGGTCGCTAAAATGCTGGGCGATATCCAGCGACGTGGTTATGACGGTGAGCGGCCCGCGAAGAAAGGAGGCGACAGCCATTACCGTGCTGCCCGCATCCAGAAACAGGGTAGAACCCGCAGGGACCTGCAGGGCGACCTGTTTTCCGAGGCGCTGTTTGGTTTCCGGCAGCAGCGTATTGCGGCCCTGACGGTTCATGGCGGAAAGATTCAGCGCGATGGCTCCGCCGTGGTTCTTCTGCGCCAGGCCCTGGTTCTCCAGGTCGGTCAGATCCCGACGGATGGTATCGGCTGAAACCTGCAGCTTTTCTGCCAGTTCGGTGATGCTGGCCTGGCCTTGCTCGCTCAGGATATCCAGAACGTGGCGCTGTCGTGCAGTTTTGTGCATCGGTTACATTCCTGCAAAATATCGCAATAGTTTGCATAATACAGCATTTTAACGCAGAGAGAAGGGCAACGTGGTTTTGATGTCGCGGAGTGAGGTGATGATTCAGATGCGTGATTATTAAAATTTTATTAAACAGGTATAAGCAAGCCGTTTTGAATGTTAATCATAATGTTATTGTTATGTTTTATTTAACGGTTTGGATTATGTAACCAGTGCAACACCATTGTCTGGAGTTAAGTTTCGACAAAATAGATATTCATAGCTATTAATCTCTTTAATTAGTTTTTTAATAGCGATAAATCCCAATTCATCCTGTTTGGCTACTTAAATTGACACTTCTTTGAAAATCTTTGTGTCTGACCCGGGCGGAAATTAACGCAAAAATGTGCAGGGAGCAAATTAAGAATTTTCCTTAAATAACAGACGGTTTATATGTTTCATCTGAAAGGTCATTTTAAGACTTTTGTCCAGAAACCCCATCTTTTTTCTTAATTGTAACACCACATTAACATTGTGGGTGTAGTGGCCTATAACACATTTTGTTATGCTGCTAACCACTTTAGGAAATAAGTAAATTCTTAATTAAATAAGACGCAGGCAGATCTCATCTCCAGGGGGAAATGGGTATGGGGAGTTTTACCTAAAATTCGGCAAGGATGCTAAAAAAGATATTTGTCTAATTATCTATACCTCTTTTTGGGTAATTGCTTCAGTGTCACTCAGAGTCAGGGAGATAAAATGACGATATTACGAAAGCCAATGTTACGCCGATTTACAGCAGCGCTGGCATTCATTTCATTAGCCATAAATACGGCGTACGCCAATAGTAATCAGGTGGGTATTGCCCCGGTTGCCAGGACCACCTTAAAAGAAAGTATTCTTTTTGCTATCGATCGCGATCCGTCTATTAGTCAGCAGGCCGCGCAGCTCGGTATTGGTCAGGCACAAATAGATGAAGCGCGCAGCGGTTGGATGCCGCAAATATCGCTGAACGGGAGCACGGGCCATAGCCAGACTACCGATTCCAGCGGGTCGCTGAAGAATTCAGCCGCCTGGGGACTGAGCCTGACGCAGCTGATCTATGATTTTGACAAGACCAATAACAGCATCAGCCAGTCTTCCGCCCAGCGCGATAGCTATCGCTACCAGCTGATGAGCACGCTCTCTGACGTGGCGGAAAAAACGGCGCTGAGCTATGTCGAGGTCAAACGCTATGCCGATCTGCTGCAGGCAGCAAAGGAGAACGTTCAGGCGCTGAAAAATGTTGAGCAGCTGGCAAAGCTGCGCGCCGACGCGGGCGTGAGTTCGACCTCCGATGAGCTCCAGACCCGCACGCGTATTGCCGGTATGCAGGCAACGGTCGCGCAGTATCAGGCCGCCTTAAACAGCGCCCGCGCAAGGCTTGCGGTATTAACCGGCATGCAGGCAGAAAACTATTCGCCTGTACCCGCAAACCTCGCGGTTGAACCTGATTCGCTCAACCGCATTGATTATTCGCTGATACCGGCGGTCATGGCCGCGCAAAACATGGAGCGCTCTGCCCAGTATGGCGTGGAGACGGCGAAGTCCCAGCACTGGCCGACCCTCAGCCTGAAGGGCGGACGTACCCGTTACGAGTCGGACAACCGTTCGTACTGGGACGACCAGATCCAACTCAACATTGACGCACCGCTTTATCAGGGCGGCGCGGTCTCTGCACGCGTGCGGCAGGCTGAAGGCGCGCGGGCGATGGCCTCCTCTCAGGTCGATCAGGCGCGTTTCGACGTCCTGCAAAAAGCCTCCGTCGCGCAGGCGGACTGGACCGGCGCGCGGGGAAGAATGGAGGCCGGGAAACAGCAGCTGGAAAATGCGCTGCGCGCCCGTGATGTTTATAAAAATGAGTACACCCTGAGCAAGCGGAGCATTAACGATCTGCTCAGCGTTGAGCAGGATGTCTGGCAGGCCACCTCGGCGAAAATAATCGCTGAGTATGATGGCTGGAGTTCGGCAATTAATTATGCTTCCGCGGTTTATAATTTAATGCCGCTTATTGGAATAGAGAAAAGCGCTGCCGCAAAACTACCCGATTTGAGTTAAAAAAAGACGCGTATTGTCGCGCAAAATAAGTCTGAAAATAATGGGTGTTTTTTCCCAGGGATAGCTACATCCGTCTGGTGGACATATCCACAGGAATCCGCACACCTGCAAGGAGAGAAATATGAGTAACATAAAGGTTGTTGATGTCATCATTCGCAAAACGGCGGAGAAAACGAAATTAACCGGCGAAGGAAATTTGTCGGTCTCTATTTCCTCCCCGAGCGTGATTGAAATCCAGGGTTCTGCTCAGGATGTGGTGCGATATGTCCGCCAGGGTAAAGACCTCCTCATTTATATGAAAGATGGCAGCGTGATTCGCTGCAATAACTATTTTGTTGAAGATCCTGAGACGCACAACCCGTCAGAGCTCGTGTTCAACGATCGTCAGGAACTGACGCATATTTCTTTTGCCGATACCGGGGAAGCGTCAGGCGTTGCGGTGACCGAGCTAACCGCGCAGGCCACACCGATTAGCAGCATTCAACCTTTCCTGAAGCAGGGAAGCGTCTTAAGCGACGCCCCGTGGGGCTGGATTGCGGGAGCTGCATTAGGCGGCGGTGCCATCGGGGCGCTGCTGGCAAACGGCGGCGACGGCGAGACTAAAACAAAAGTTATTGATAATACGAAAGAGGTGGAAAGCGCCACGCCAACCTTCCTGCTGTCGGATAAAGCGGGCGACAAGCAGGGCGTGCTGACAGCAAACGCGATCACGGACGACAACACGCCAACCTTTAGCGGCACCGGCCAGCCGGGCGCGACCATCCAGATCAAAGACAGCAGCGGCAGCACCATCGCCAGCGCCATGGTCGGTAAAGAGGGCACCTGGACGGTAAAATTACCGACCCAGACGGACGGGGAACACACCTGGTCGGTGGTGCAGATCGACGGCAGTAAAACCACCGATGCGGGCAACATTACCGTAACGGTCTCGACCGCCGAGGCTGCCATTACGCTGGCCACCACAGCGGGCGACAACGTGCTTAACGCCAGCGAGCAATCCGCGGGCTTTACGCTCTCCGGTGCCAGCAAGAATCTGGCGCAGGGTACCGTACTCACCGTGACGCTGAACGGTAAAACCTATACGACGGAAGTGGGGGCGGACGGGACGTGGAGTGTTAACGTGCCCGCGGCTGACGCGCAGGCCCTGGGCGATGGCACCTGGACGGTCAACGTCATCGGCAAAGACGCGGCGGGTAACACCGTGAACGGCAGCCAGACAATCGGCGTGGATAGCGTCGCGCCAACCCTCTCTGTCGATACCCTCGCGCAGGACAACATCATTAATGCCGCCGAGCACAGCCAGCCGCTGACGCTGACCGGCAAAACGACTGCGGAAGCCGGTCAGATCGTCACGGTCACGCTGAACGGTAAAAACTACAACGCCACGGTGGGCAGCGACGGTACCTGGTCCGTCACGCTTGCCGCGGACGACGTGCAGGCGCTCAACGAGGGTAATCACACCCTGACGGTGAACGTCAGCGACAAAGCGGGCAACGGTTCGTCTGTCACCGCAGATTTCACGGTGGATACCACCGCGCCGGTGGTCACCATCGATACCGTGGCGGGCGACGACATACTGAACACCAGCGAACAGGGCCAGGCGCAGATTATTTCCGGGCAGACGAGCGGCGCGTCGGCTGGCGATGTGGTCACCGTGACCGTTGGCGGCCAGTCCTTCACCGGCGTGGTGCTGGCGGACGGCAGCTGGAGCGTGGGCGTTCCGGCGTCCGTGCTGGGCGCGCTGGGTGAAGGCAACCACACGATTTCAGTATCCGTGACCGACGCGGCAGGCAACACCGGCAGCGCCACGCACGGCATTACGCTGAGCGGCAATCCGCCAGAATTTACGATTGACGCCATTAGCCAGGACAACGTGCTGAATGCCCAGGAGGCGATGCAGCCGCTGAGCCTGACCGGTACCAGCAACCTGCCTGACGGCAGCGCCATTACCGTGACGCTGAACAACGTCAACTATCAGGCCACCGTTGAAAACGGCATCTGGGCGGTCCAGGTGCCGGTTTCCGACGTGCTGAATCTGGCGAACACCCTCTACACCGTCAGCGTCAGCGGCACTGACAGCGTGGGTAACAGCGGCTCTGCCGGGGCGACGCTGCTGGTGGATACCGTGCTGCCGCAGGTGATCATCAACACCTTTGCGGGCGACAACCTGGTCAATAACGCCGAAGCGGGTGTCGATCAAACCCTCAGCGGTCGCGTTACCGGCGCGGCGGCGGGCGATACCGTTTCTGTCACCGTGGGCGGCAAGAGCTACACCGCCACGGTGGGCAGCGATCTGACCTGGAGCGTGAAAATCCCGTCAGCGGATCTTAAGGCGTTCGGCGACGGCGATTTAACCTTCACCGCGTCGGTGACCAATTCGCACGGCAATACCGGTACCGGCGAGCGCGATATCAACATCAACGCACAGCTGCCGGGCCTGCGCGTGAACACCATTTCCGGCGATGACGTGGTCAACGCCATCGAACAGCAGCAGGATCTGACCGTCACCGGCGCCAGCACCCACCTGGCCGCGGGCACGCCGATCGTCGTCACCATTAACAACGTCGAATATAACGCCGTGGTTACCGCCAGCGGCGGCTGGAGCATTGGCGTTCCTGCTGCGGACCTGCAGGCCTGGACCGCGGGAGAGGTGACGGTTAGCGTCAGCGCAAAAGATGCCTGGGGCAATACCGTTGCGGCTGAACACCCGATTGAACTCGATCTCAACGCCGTGGCGGTCACCATTGATACCGTCTCCGGCGATGACCTGCTGAATGCGGCAGAAAAAGGTGCCGATTTAACCCTTTCCGGCCAGACGCAGGGCGTGGAGGCGGGGCAGACCGTGGTGGTGAAATTCGCCGACCAGACCTTTACCGCCCAGGTGCAGCAGGATGGCTCCTGGAGCCTGACCGTGCCCGCCAGCGCCATGGAAACCCTGATCGACGGGCGCGCGCAGGTGAGCGTCAGCGTCACGAACGTCAACGGTAACAGTGCCGACGCGTCGCGCGTGGTCACGGTGGATACGCTGCCGCCGGCGATTACCCTCGATAACCTCACCAGCGATAACATCATCAATGCGGCTGAGGCGCAGCAGGATTTAGCCTTAAGCGGCACCAGTACTGCGGAACCGGGCCAGACGGTCACCGTGACGCTGAACGGCAAAACGTATCAGACCACGGTCCAGACGGACGGAACCTGGCAGCTGATCGTACCGGCGGCTGACGTCGGTGCCCTCAACGATGGCATCGTGACCGTGACGGCCACCGTAAGCGACGTGGCGGGCAACAGCAGCAGCGCCGACCGCGTTGGGCTGGTGGACGCGACCGTGCCGCAGGTCACCATCAACCACTTCGTCACCGACACCAATACCGTTAACCAGCTCGCCCATGCACAGGCGCAGATCCTGAGCGGCTCCGTCACCGGGGCGGCAGCGGGCGATCGGGTGACTATCACTATTAACAGCGTCGATTACACCACCGTGGTGGATGCGGCGGGGAACTGGAGCCTTGGCCTGCCCGCGTCTGTCGTGCAGGGGCTGACGGACGGCACCTGGACCATCGACGTCTCCGTGACCGACCGATCCGGCAATACCGGAAGCAGTTCACTGGATGTGGTGGTGAATACCGTGACGCCTGTCATCGGTATCAACACGCTGGCGGTGGACGACGTGATCAACGCGGCAGAGAAAGGCGAAGAGCTGCAGATTTCCGGCACCAGCAACCAGCCGGAAGGCACGACCATTACGGTGACCCTGAACGGCATTCACTACACGGCTACCGCTGACGCCAGCGGAAACTGGAGCGTAACTGTTCCGGCGGCAAACGTCTCGGCGCTGGGCGAAGCGAATTACACCGTGACGGCGAACGTCACCGATAGCGTCGGCAACAGCGCCTCAACCTCGCACGACGTGCTGGTGGACAGCTCGCTGCCGGTGGTAACGATCGACACGCTGGCGGGCGACAATATCGTTAACGCGGCGGAAGTGGCGGCAGGGCAAACCCTGACCGGTAAGGTGACAAATGCGACGCCAGGTGACACTGTCACGATTACCCTGGGCGGCCAGACCTTTACTGCCACCGTGCAGGACGATCTCACCTGGAGCCTGCCGTTAACCCAGAGCCAGTTGACCGCGCTGGGCAACGGCGATCTCACCGTATCGGCCAGCGTCACCAACGCGCACGGCAATACCGGTTCTTCTTCGCTCGACTTCACCATCGACGCCCAGCTTCCGGGGCTGCGTATTGATACGGTCGCAGGCGACGACGTGATCAACGTGATTGAGCACGCGCAGAACCTGATTGTGTCCGGCACCAGCACCGATCTGGCGGCGGGCAGCGCCGTCACCGTGACCATCAACGGAAAAGCGTATTCCGCAACGGTGCTGGCGGACGGCTCCTGGCAGGCGGCGGTACCGGCGGCGGACGTGTCCCAGTGGGCAGATGGCTCGCTGGATATCAAGGCAAGCGCGCTGGATGCCTCCGGCAACCCGGTGGCTATCGGGACCGTCGTGGACGTCGATCTCGCGCCTGTCGCCATCACCATCAGCAGCGTGACCGACGACAACGTCCTTAACGCGGCGGAAAAAGGCCAGGATCTGGTGCTGTCCGGCACGTCATCTAACGTTGAAGCGGGCCAGACCGTCACCATTATCTTCGCAGGAAAAACGTACACCACGACGGTGGATGCCAACGGCGACTGGACCTGGACCGTTCCGGCTGCCGATCTGAGCGGCCTGAAAGACGGCGACGCCAGCGTGCAGGTCAGCGTCACCAACGTGAACGGCAACGCCGCGTCTTCGGCGCAGGCATTCAGCGTCGACACCACCGCGCCGACGGTGACCATCAACACCATCAGCGGCGATAACATGCTGAATGCGGCAGAGGCGGCGCAGGATCTGACCCTGAGCGGGACCTCTACTGCCGAAGCGGGCCAGACGGTCACCGTGATCTTCAACGGCAATCAGTACACTGCGCAGGTGCAGGCGGACGGCAGCTGGACGCTCGACGTGCCTGCAGCCGATCTCGCGGGCATCACCGACGGCGGCGTCGCGGTCACGGCGACCGTGTCCGATAAGGCAGGTAACCCGGCCAGCGCGGGCTCCTCGGTGCTGGTGGACACCACCGTACCGCAGATTAGCTTCAACATCGTCGCGGGCGACGACATCGTGAATATTGCCGAGCACGGCCAGGCGCTGATCGTCTCCGGTAAGGTGACGGGCGCGCAGGCGGGCGACGTGATTACCGTGACCCTGAACGGTAAAGATTACACCGCCATGCTGGACGCGTCCGGCAGCTGGAGCGTGGGCGTTCCGGCGGCGGACGTGGGTGCGCTGGTCAACGGCGACCAGACGATCTCCGCGACCCTCACCGACAAAGCCGGTAACAGCACCACTGCGACGCACGAATTTGACGTCTCCCTGACCGCGCCGGTGGTCGCCATCAATACCCTGGCGGCTGACGACGTGATCAATGCGACCGAGAAAGGCCAGGATCTGCAGGTGTCCGGCACCAGCAACCAGCCGGAAGGAACCGCCATTACGGTGTCCCTGAACGGGATTAACTATACGGCCACCACCGACGCGAGCGGGAACTGGAGCGTGACCGTTCCGGCGGCAAACGTCTCGGCGCTGGGCGAAGCGAGCTACGCCGTGACGGCGAGCGTAACTGACGCCGCGGGCAACAGCGCGAGCACCGGCCACAGCGTGCTGGTTGACAGCGCGCTGCCGCAGGTCACCATCAATCCGGTCGCGACGGACGACGTGATTATCGCGGCGGAAGTGGCTGCCGGACAGACCCTGAGCGGGAAAGTGAGCGGTGCGGCGAGCGGTGACACTGTCACTATTACCCTCGGCGGCAATACGTATACCGCGACGGTTCAGGACGATCTGAGCTGGTCGGTCAACGTGCCGTCCTCGGTCTTAACCGCCATCGGTAACGGCGATCTGACGGTGTCAGCCAGCGTCACTAACGGCCACGGCAACACCGGCACCGGCGAGCGCGACATCACCATTGATGCCAACCTGCCGGGCCTGCGCGTCGATACCGTGGCGGGCGACGATGTGATCAATAGCATTGAACACGCTCAAAATCTGATTATCACCGGTTCCAGCGACGGTCTGGCAACGGGCGCGGCGCTGACCGTCACCGTCAACGGCAAAACCTACGCGGCCACCGTACTGGCGGACGGCACCTGGACGGCGGCCATTCCGGCGGCCGACGTCAGCGCGCTCGGCGCGGGCACGGTTACCGTGAAGGTTGAAGGTCATAGCGCGGCGGGCAACCCGGTTTCCATCAGCCATGACGTGAAGGTGGATCTGGCGACAGTCGCCATCAGCATTAACCCGATTGCCTCTGACGACGTGATTAACGCGGCGGAGAAAGGCGCGGACCTGGTGCTGTCCGGCTCCACCACCAACGTGGAAGAAAACCAGACCGTTACCATCACCTTCGGCGGCAAATCGTACACCGCGACGGTGGATGCCGACGGCAACTGGACGGCCACCGTGCCGTCTGCCGACGTGGGCAGCCTGAAGGACGGCGACGCCAGCGTGCAGGTGAGCGTCACCAACGTGAACGGCAACAGCGCGTCGGCGGGCCGCGAGTACAGCGTGGACGCCACCGCGCCGACGGTGTCTATTGAAATCATCAGCGACAACAACATCATCAATGCGGCTGAAGCGCAGCAGGATCTAGTGATTAACGGCGTCACCAACGCCGAAGCGGGCCAGACCGTCACCGTGACCCTGAACGGCGTGGACTATACCACCACCGTGCAGGCCAATGGCAGCTGGAGCGTGACCGTGCCGTCCGCGGATCTGAACGGTATTACCGACGGGAACTACACCGTCAGCGCCGCCGTATCGGACAAAGCGGGCAACCCGGCCTCCGCGGATCGCGACGTGCTGGTGGATACCACCGTTCCACAGTTGACCATTCACACCGTGTCCGACGACGATGTGATCAACAGCGCCGAGCATGCGCAGGCCCTGATTGTCACCGGTTCCGTGACGGGCGCGGCAGCGGGCGACGTGGTCACGGTCACCCTCAACGGCAAATCGTACACCGCCACCCTGGATGCCTCCGGCAACTGGAGCGTGGGCGTGCCTGCGGCAGACGTTACCGCGCTGGCCGCCGGGGATTACACTATTACCGCGGCGCTGACCGATAAAGCGGGCAACAGCAACAGCGCCACGCACGGTGTGGCGGTGAACCTGACCGCGCCGGGGCTGACCATTGACACCGTTTCCGGTGACGATGTGATCAACAGCACCGAGAAAACCCAGGATCTGACGATCTCCGGTACGGCGTCCGGCCTGGCGGCAGGCGCGGTAGTGACCGTGATGCTGAACGGCAAAGCGTACAGTGCGCAGGTGGACGATGACGGAAAATGGATCACCACCGTTCCGGCGAGCGAGGTCGGCCAGCTGGGCGAGGCACTTTATACCGTCACCGCGTCAGCCACGGACAGCGTCGGCAACAGCACCAGCGCGACGCACACGGTAAACGTGGAGTCCGTTCTGCCGGGCGTGATTATCAACACCATTGCGGGCGACGACGTGATTAACGCCGCCGAGCTGGCTGCCGGCCAGACCATCAGCGGTAAGGTGGTGAATGCCGAAGCGGGCAACACCGTGACCGTGACCATTGGCGGCAACCGCTACACCGCAACGGTGCAGAACGATCTCACCTGGTCCGTCAATGTGCCTGAATCTGTGCTGACGGCGCTGGGCAACGGCGATTTGACGGTGACCGCCAGCGTGACCAACGGCGTCGGCAACAGCGGATCCGCTGAGCGCGAGATCACGATCGACGCTAACCTGCCGGGCCTGCGCGTGGATACCGTGGCGGGCGACGACGTGATCAACAGCATCGAGCACGGGCAGAATCTGATTGTGACCGGATCCAGCGATGGCCTGACCGCAGGTACCACCTTGACCGTCACCGTAAACGGCAAAACCTACCCGGCCACCGTGCTGGCCGACGGCACCTGGCGTGCGGCCATCCCGGCTGCGGATGTGGGTGCCCTGGCAGCAGGTACGGTCACCGTGACCGTTGCAGGCCAGAGCAGCGCCGGTAACCCGGTTTCCATCAGCCACGATGTGACGGTAGATCTGGCGACCGTTGCCATCAGCATCGATGCGATTGCTTCAGACGACGTGATTAACGCCGCCGAGAAGGGCGCGGATCTGGTGCTCTCCGGGGCGACCTCGAACGTTGAGGAAAACCAGACCGTTACCATCACCTTCGGCGGCAAGAGCTACACCGCGACCGTCGGCGCCGACGGCAAATGGACGACCACGGTGCCAGCCGCCGACCTGGCGGGCCTGAAAGACGGCGACGCCAGCGTGCAGGTGAGCGTCACCAACGTGAACGGCAACAGCGCCTCGGCGGGACGTGAGTACAGCGTGGATGCGACCGCGCCGAGCGTGACCATCAACACCCTGGCGACGGACGATATTCTCAATGCCACCGAAGCGAAGAGCGATCTGACCGTGTCCGGTACCAGTACCGCCGAAGCGGGCCAGACGGTCACCGTATCGCTGAACGGCAAAGACTACACCACCACCGTCAGCGCAGACGGCAGCTGGACGCTGAACGTTCCGGCGGCCGATCTGGCAGGATTAACCGACGGCAGCGTTACCGTTACCGCATCGGTCAGCGACAAGGCGGGTAACCCGGCGTCCGTGGACCACAACCTGACGGTGGATGTGACCGTTCCTGCGGTCACTATCAACACCATCGCGGGTGACGATGTGATTAACGTGGCTGAACACAGCCAGGCACACGTTATCAGCGGCACCGCCACCGGCGCGGCCGCGGGCGATAAGGTGACCGTCACCATCGGCGGCCA
Source organism: Enterobacter sp. PL1 (assembly GCF_945957325.1). Taxonomy (NCBI): domain Bacteria; kingdom Pseudomonadati; phylum Pseudomonadota; class Gammaproteobacteria; order Enterobacterales; family Enterobacteriaceae; genus Enterobacter; species Enterobacter sp. PL1. The sequence goes on along the minus strand of NZ_CAMFKT010000017.1, from coordinate 18,359 downwards.
GACCTACACCACCGTGCTGGATGCGGCGGGGAACTGGAGCGTGGGCGTCCCGGCGAGCGTGATTTCCGGCCTCAGCGACGGCACCGTGACCGTCACGGCGTCCGTCACCGACGCGGCGGGCAACACCGGCACCGGCAGCCATGAAGTGACCGTCGATACCGGTCTGCCTTCGGTCAGCTTCAACGCCATCAGCGATGATAACGTGCTGAACGCGGTGGAAAAAGGTCAGGATCTGAGCGTGAGCGGCACCAGCGCCAACCTGGCGGAAGGCACCGTGGTGACCGTGACCCTGAACGGCAAAAACTACACGGCGACGACGGCGGCAGACGGTACCTGGAGCCTGACGGTTCCGGCGGCGGATCTGGCCGGTCTGGGTCAGGCCAACTACACCCTGAATGCGACCACCACCAACGGCGTGGGCAACAGCGTGAGCAACACCGCGAACCTGCTGGTGGACACCGCGCTGCCAACGGTCACCATCAACACCGTGGCGGGCGATAACGTCATTAATGCGGCGGAAGTGGCCGCAGGCCAGACCCTGAGCGGCACCGTGGCGAATGCCGAAGCGGGCAATACCGTGACCGTGACCATTGGCGGCAACAGCTACACCGCAACGGTGCAGAACGATCTGACCTGGTCTGTCAACGTGCCGTCTGACGTGCTGACGGCGCTGGGTAACGGCAGCCTGAGCGTGACGGCGACTGTCACCAACGGCCACGGTAACACCGGGACCGGCGAGCGCGAGATCGCTATCGACGCTAACCTGCCGGGCCTGCGCGTCGATACCGTCGCGGGTGATGACGTGATCAACACCATCGAGCACGCGCAGAACCTGATCGTCAGCGGATCCAGCGACGGGCTGGCGCCAGGTACAGCCCTGACCGTCACCATCAACGGCAAAGACTATGCGGCCACGGTGCTGGCGGACGGCACCTGGAGCGCGGCTGTTCCATCAGCGGACGTGAGCGCGTGGCCGGAAGGCACCGTCAAAATCAGCGTCACCGGCGACAGCGCGGCGGGCAACCCGATTACCATCAGCCACGATGTGACGGTAGATCTGGCGACCGTTGCCATCAGCATCAATCCGATTGCGACCGACGACGTGATTAACGCGGCGGAGAAGGGCGCGGATCTGGTGCTGTCCGGTGCGACCATCAACGTGGAAGCCGGGCAGACCGTGACCATCAGCCTGAACGGCAAAATCTATAGTGCGACAGTAGACGACAGCGGCAACTGGACCTGGACCGTACCGTCTGCGGATCTGGCTGGCCTGAAGGACGGCGATGCCAGCGTGCAGGTGAGCGTCACCAACGTGAACGGCAACAGCGCCTCGGCGGGCCGTGAGTACAGCGTGGATGCCACCGCGCCGACCGTCACGATCAACACCCTGGCGACGGACGACATTCTGAATGCCGCCGAAGCGAAGAGCGATCTGACCGTGTCCGGCAGCAGCTCTGCCGAAGCGGGCCAGACGGTCACCGTGTCGCTGAACGGCAAAGACTACACCACCACCGTCAGCGCGGACGGCAGCTGGACGCTGAACGTCCCGGCGGCCGATGTTGCGGCCCTGACGGACGGCAGTGTGACCGTGACCGCATCGGTAAGCGACAAGGCGGGCAACCCGGCGTCGGTTGATCATACTCTGACGGTGGATGTGACCGTTCCGGCGGTGACCATTAACACCGTGGCGGGCGACGATGTCATTAACCTCGCAGAACACAGCCAGGCGCACATCATCAGCGGCACCGCCACCGGCGCGGCCGCGGGCGATAAGGTGACCGTCACCATCGGCGGTCAGACGTACACCACCGTGCTGGACGCGGCGGGCAACTGGAGCGTGGGCGTCCCGGCGAGCGTGATTTCCGGCCTCAGCGACGGCAGCGTGACCGTCACGGCATCGGTTACCGACGCGGCGGGCAATACCGGCACCGGCACGCATAACGTGACCGTCGATACCGGTCTGCCGTCCGTGGCCTTCAACGCCATCAGCGACGATAACGTGCTGAACGCGGTGGAAAAAGGTCAGGATCTGCGCGTCAGCGGCACCAGCGCCAACCTGGCAGAAGGCACCGTGGTGGCCGTGACCCTCAACGGCAAAAACTACACGGCCACGACGGCGGCAGACGGCACCTGGAGCCTGACCGTTCCGGCGGCGGATCTGGCGGGTCTGGGCGAAGCGAATTACACCCTGAGCGCGACCGCCACCAACGGCGTGGGCAACAGCGTGAGCAACACCGCGAACCTGCTGGTGGATACCGCGCTGCCAACCGTCACCATCAACACCGTGGCGGGCGATAACGTCATTAACGCGGCGGAAGTGGCCGCGGGCCAGACCCTCAGCGGCAAGGTCGCGAACGCGGAGGCGGGCAATACCGTCACTGTGACCATTGGCGGCAACACGTACACCGCAACAGTGCAGAGCGATCTGACCTGGTCCGTGAACGTGCCGGAATCCGTCCTGACGGCGCTGGGCAACGGCGACCTGACGGTGTCTGCGACTGTGACCAACGGCCACGGCAACACGGGAACGGGCGAGCGCGAAATCGTTATAGACGCCAGTCTGCCGGGCCTGCGCGTCGATACGGTAGCGGGCGACGATGTGATCAACAGCATCGAACATACTCAAAACCTGATCGTCTCCGGCACCAGCGACGGGCTGGCGGCAGGCACAACGCTCACCGTGACCGTCAATGGCAAAACCTATGCGGCCTCCGTGCTGGCAGACGGCTCCTGGAGCGCGGCGATCCCGGCGGCAGACGTCGCGGCCTTCGCAGCAGGTACGGTCACCGTGACCGTTGCCGGCCAGAGCGCGGCGGGCAACCCGGTGACCATCAGCCATGACGTGACCGTCGATCTGGCGGCGGTGGCTATCAGCATCGATGCGATTGCCACCGACGACGTGATTAACGCGGCGGAGAAAGGTGCGGATCTGGTGCTCTCCGGCAGCACCTCGAACGTGGAGGAAAACCAGACCGTTACGGTTACCTTCGGCGGCAAGACGTACACCGCGAAGGTGGATGCTGACGGTCACTGGACGGCCACTGTGCCGTCTGCAGACCTTGCGGGCCTGAAGGACGGTGACGCCAGCGTGCAGGTGAGCGTCACCAACGCGCACGGCAACAGCGCCTCGGCGGGCCGCGAATACAGCGTGGACGCGACTGCGCCAACCGTGACCATTGATACGGTCGCAGGCGATAACGTGATTAACGGCAGCGAAGCGGCTGCGGGCGTGGCTATCTCCGGCACCACCACGGCGGAAGCCGGGCAGACGGTCACCGTGACGCTGGGCGGGAAGAGCTATACCGCGCAGGTCCAGCAGGGCGGCGTCTGGAGCGTGAACGTGCCGGGCAGCGATCTGGCCGCACTGGCGGATAACGGCTACACCGTGCAGGTGAGCGTGAGCGACGCCGCGGGTAACCCGGGCAGCGCGGGTAAGACGATTACGCTTGATACCACGCCGCCGACCGTCAGCTTTAACGTGGTGGCGGGCGATGACGTGATTAACAGCGTGGAGCACGGACAGGCGCAGATCGTCAGCGGGTCGGCAACCGGCGCGAACGTCGGTGATAAAGTGGTTATCACCCTCGGTTCGCACCAGTACACCACCACCGTTGACGCCAGCGGCAACTGGAGCGTGGGCGTTCCGGCCAGCGTGATTTCCGCGCTGACCGACGGCACCGTGACCCTCAGCGCGACCATTACCGACAGCGCGGGTAACAGCAGCACCCAGACCCATGACGTGGTGGTCAACACCGCCTCCGTGGCGCTGACGGTGAACACCGTTAGCGGTGACGACGTCATCAACGCGGCTGAAGCCGGTTCGTCACTGGTGATTAACGGTTCCAGCGCGCAGTTCGCCAGCGGGACCCAGGTCACCGTGACCCTGAACGGCAAGACCTATACGGCTACGATACAGAGCGACGGCACCTGGACGACCACCGTACCGGCCGCCGACGTGGGTGCTCTGGCCGATGGCGCACGCTATCAGGTGTCGGTGTCGGCACAGGACAGCGCGGGCAACAGCGCGTCGGCAACGCACGGCATCAGCGTGGATACCACTGCGCCGGTGGTGAGCATTGGGACGCTGTCGGTTGACGACATGCTGAACGCCTCGGAAGCGCAGCAGCCGCTGACCGTGCACGGATCTTCCAGCGCGGAGGCGGGGCAGACCGTTACCGTGACGCTGGGAGGAAAAACCTACACTGCGCTTGTCGGCAGTGACGGCACCTGGACGCTCGACGTGCCGGCAGCCGACCTGGCCGCCCTGAGCCAGGGCGCGCTGACGGTCACCGCCTCGGTCAACGACAAAGCCGGTAACAGCGGCCAGACCACGCACACCTTAACGGTGGATACCGTCGCGCCAACCGTGACCATCAGCACCGTGGCCGATGACGATATCGTCAACAACGCGGAGCAGCTGGCGGGCCAGACCATCCGCGGCACCACCACGGCGGAACAGGGCCAGACGGTGACCGTCTCCTTCAACGGGCACAGCTATCAGGCGACCGTCGGGGCGGACGGATCGTGGTCGGTCTTCGTACCGGGCCGTGATTTCCTCGGCCTGAGCGACGGGGAGTACACCATCACCGCGTCGGTAAGCGACAGGGCGGGCAACCCGGGCAGCGCAACGCACGACGTGACGCTGAACGGCGATGTCCCAACCATCACCATTAACACCTTTGCGCAGGACGACATCGTCAACGCCGCCGAGCACGGCACGCCGCTGGTCGTCAGCGGTACTACCGACGCCCCGGCGGGCCAGACGGTGACCCTCACGCTGAACGGTAAAACCTATGCGGCTACCGTCCAGAATGACGGCACCTGGAGCTACACGGTCAGCAGCGCTGACGTGGCCGCGCTGGCAGACGGCGGTTCTTACGTGATTAACGCCCAGGTGAGCAACACCATCGGCAACAGCGCCAGCGATAACCATACCGTCACGGTGGATCTCACCGCGCCGTCGATGGGGATCAGCATTGATTCGCTGCAAATCGACACCGGCCTGAGCGCAACGGATTTCATCACTAACGACAGCCAGGTCGTCGTCAACGGCTCGCTGACCGCGCAGCTCGGCAATAACGAGAAGGCGCAGATCAGCCTCGACGGCGGCGTCACCTGGATCGACCTGACCGTGACCGGCACCACCTGGCGCTACGCCGATGGCCGCACCCTGACGGACGGGACGTATCAGTACCAGGTCCGCGTGATTGATAACGCGGGCAACGTGGGGGCCACGGACAGCCAGGACGTGGTGATTGACCTGACGAAGCCTGCGGCAACCACCATTACCGTGGATTCCATTACGCAGGATACCGGCCTGTCCGGCAGCGACTTTATCACCAGCGACAACCAGATCAGCCTTAAAGGCACGCTCGGTGCGGCGCTGGGCAGCGGCGACCACGCGCAGATCAGCCTTGACGGCGGCGTCACCTGGATCGACGTCAGCGTCAGCGGCCTGAGCTGGACGTATGTCGATGGGCGCACGCTGGCCGACGGGGATTACAACTACCAGCTGCGCGTGATTGACGATGCGGGCAACATCAGCGCCACCGCCTCTCAGGTGGTGACCATTGATACGGTTGCACCGGACGCCAGCAAAACGATCGCCATCGACAGCATCAGCGACGATACCGGCCTGAGCAGCAGCGACTTTATCACTCGCGACACGTCCCTGACGCTGCACGGCTCGCTCGGCGCGACGCTGGCCGACGGCGAATACGCCCAGATCAGCCTCGACGGCGGCGTCACCTGGCAGAACGTGATTGTCACCGGCAACAGCTGGTACTACGTCGATAGCCGCACGCTGGGTAACCAGACCTATGACTATTACGTCCGCGTGGTGGATGCGGCCGGTAACGTGGGGGCCAGCGCCCATCAGCAGGTGACCGTGGATACGATTGCTCCGGATGCGGCGATCACGGTGTCGGTGGATAACATCACCGTGGATACCGGCTTCGACAATAACGACTTCCTGACCAGTTCGACCTCGTACACCCTGCACGGAACGCTCGGCGCTGAACTCGGCGCGGGCGAGTACGTGCAGGTGAGCATGGACGGCGGCACGACCTGGGTGTACGCCACCGTCAGCGGCACCCAGTGGAGCTACAGCGATACGCGTGCCCTGACCGACGGCAGCCATAACTATCAGGTGCGGGTTGTCGACCAGGCGGGTAACGTCGGGGCCACCACCTCGCAGGCGGTGACGGTGGATACCCAGGCGCCGCAGTACGGCGTTACCATCGACAGCATCAGCGACGATACCGGCCAGTCCGGGAGTGATTTCATCACCATGGACACCACGCTGACAATCAACGGTTCGCTGGGCAGCGCGCTGGCAAGCGACGAGCGCGTGCAGATCAGCCTCGACGGCGGGAATACCTGGCTCGATACCACGGTCACCAACCAGCGCTGGAGCTACACCGATACCCGCGATCTGCCTGACGGGGACTACACCTACCAGGTGCGGATTATCGACCAGGCGGGCAACGTGGGTTCCACCGCGTCTCAGGTCGTCACGGTAGACACCACGCCGCCGACCACGGTTGGCACGGTCGTGAGCTATACCGACGGCGAAGGCGAGCGTCAGGGCACCTTTGGCAGCGCGGTGGCAACGGACGATAACTCGCCGCTGATCAACGGGACGCTGAACCGCGCCCCGGACGACGGCGAGATCGTGCAGCTTTACCGTGACGGGGTTCTGCTCGGCCAGGTGACCATGAACGGCAGCGCAAGCTGGTCCTTCCAGGACAACGGCCTGAGCGACGGGAATCACACCTACATCGTGCGCGTCACCGACAGGGCCGGAAACTACACGGAATCCGACGGCTTTGTGCTGAACGTCGATACCAGCATCCCGACCACCACGGCGGCGATTACCGCGCAGACCACGTCGGATACCACGCCGATCGTCACCGGTACCGTCTCCGCTGACCTGGTGAACGGTGAATACCTGGTGGTGACGGTGAACGGCAAAACCTACACCTCCCAGACGGGCGGTGCGGTGGTGGTCGACCCGGATCACAACACCTGGTATCTGCAGATCCCGGACGGCGATGCGCTGAGCGTGGCGAGCTACAGCGTGACCGCGCAGGTGAAGAGCAGCGCGGGTAACGGCAATACCACCGGTACGGCGACCGGCAGCCTGGTGATTGATACCACCTCGGTGAACACCGACTGGGCAACCACGGCGGGGAACAGCAACAACTCCACCATGACCCTCGGCATGAACAGCAGCGGTCTGTGGAATATCATCGCTAACGGCCAGTCTTACTCCAGCAGCGATAGCTCGACCTATGCCGGCAATACGCTGACTAACACCCGTAACTACTACGTGGTGAGCCAGACCGCCGCCGACTTTGACCGTAACGGCACGCAGGACATTTTCGCGACGGAAAATACCTACGCCGGGTCAACGCAGGTGATGTGGACCTACGATGGCAGCACCTATAACGCCAGCCAGCTGGCAATGGGCACCACCATCTGGTACGGCGGCGTGATTGCCTACGATAAAACCGGGGATGGGTATCTGGATCTGGCGTACGGTGACTCCGGCGCGGACTCCATTACCTATCTGATCAACAAAAACGGGGTACTCTCGCCTGACGGCACCTACGGCGGCGCGGGGTTCTGGGGACAGTTCACCACCATGCGTGAAATCTCCGGCGTCGATATTAACAATGACGGCACCGTGGATGTGGTTCAGCACACCAACCGCAGCGGCGCGTACTCGTTAACCGTGATCAACAACAACGGCAACGGCACGCTCTCCATCGGTCAGAACCTGACGAACGTGTTTGTGCCCAACGCCTCGAATACCACCACGGCGGCGTCCATGACGTGGGCGGACTTCAACGGCGATGGCTACATGGATCTGTACCTGGGCAGCAGCTACAACAACAACGGCGGGGTGATCTACTACAACGACGGTACCGGGAAGCTCTCGGCCACCAAGAGCGCGGTCGAGGCCTCTAACGCAGCGGCGGGCTATCTGTCGGTGGCGGTGGACTGGAACGGTGACGGGCAGATGGACATCGTCAAGCTCAGCACCTACGGCGGCTCGCAGACGGCGACGCTGTTCACCAACAACGGCTACGGCTCCACCTGGACCGCCAGCCAGCTGGCGTCCGGCATTGCTTACGCCACCGGCGTGGCGGCAGTGGACTACAACTGGGACGGCGCGCAGGACCTGCTGGTCTCTCAGCAGAACGGCAAGGTGGTGCTGGTGCAAAACAGCAAAACCATTGCTGACGGCACCGCGATGCATCTGCACATTGTCGACAGCGAGGGCATCAACGCCTACTACGGCAATACGGTCAACCTGTACAACGCCGCGGGCGTGCTGGTGGCCTCGCAGATCATCAATGCCCAGTCCGGTTTCGGGTCGAACGATACGTCCGCGCTGGTGAGCTTCTACGGGCTGGATCCGAATGAAACCTATTCGGCCGAGATCCTGAAGATCACCAACGGCGTGTCGGATAACGTCACCTGGAGCGGTCTGGAGGCGGGCAACGGCAAAGAGGGCTACGTCCTGACGGCCGAAGCGGCCACCGGCGGCCACAGCGGAACCATTACCGGAACCGGGTATAACGACACCTTTATCGCCGAAAATGGCACGTATACCTACAACGGTTCCGGCGGCTGGACTACCCATTCCGACCATGACACCTGGAGCAACACCGGCGGGATGGACGTGGTGGATTACCGCAATGCGACCTCTGGCGTGACCGTGGATCTGCGCCTCTCAACCGCGCAGGACACCGGCTTCGGCACCACGCGTCTGCTGAACATTGAAGGGATTAACGGCTCGGATTACGACGACGTCATCACCGGCAACAGCGGTGATAACCGGTTCGAAGGCCGTGGCGGAAACGACACCTTCAACATCGGCAGCGGCGGTCACGATACGCTGCTCTACAAGCTGATCAACGCTTCGGATGCCACGGGCGGTAACGGTCACGACGTGGTGAACGGCTTTACGGTCGGTACCTGGGAAGGGACGGCGGACACGGATCGTATTGACCTGCGCGATCTGCTCTCCGGCAGCGGCTATACCGGCACGGGCTCGGCGAGCTACGTGAACGGCGTGGCCACGCTGGACAGCGGCGCGGGGAATATCAGCGATTACATCCGCGTGGTGCAGAACGGCAGCAATACCGAGATCCAGGTTGACCTGGACGGTACCGGCGGTCAGTTCTCGCCAACCACCCTGGTGACGCTGAACGGCGTGCAGACGGATCTGGCGACGCTGCTGGCGAACCATCAACTGTTAATTGCGTAAAACAACGCCGCGGGGAGCGATCCCCGCGGCCTTTTGGCGTTTCTTTACACGAATTGCGTTAACCCGGAGATTATGAAGACACATCCACAGTACGAACCCTGGCTGCAGGGCATGCTCATCATCGCGAAGCACTACCGGCTGGACTTTTCGGTGGAGCACGTTCGGGTCTCGATTAACCATGAAAGCCAGTCGCCGCGCCAGCTGGTGCTGGAGGAGATGGCGCGCCAGCTTGGGCTGGGGATGCGCGTGGTGGCGGCGGAAGCGGCATCCCTCGATCCGTGGCGTCTGCCGCTGCTGGCGGAATTTACCGGCGGGCAGATTGCGGTGATCAACCGCATGGACAACGAAGGCAACGTCAGCCTGCAGTTCAGCGGCGACGGCGGCCTGGAGACGACGCTAACGCGCGAGGCGCTCGGGTCGCGATTAAAGGGCCTGATGGTGCTGCGCCCGCTCGAGTCCACGCCGGATGCCCGCGTGGATGACTACATCAAACCGTATGAGAAAAACTGGTTCTGGCAGCTGGCGCTGAAGGACTGGCGACGCTACGGCGACATTATGCTGGTGGCGCTGGTCGCCAACGTGCTGGCGCTTTCCGGCATGGTCTTCTCCATGCAGGTCTACGACAGGGTGGTACCGTCGCAGTCAGAAGCCACGCTGTGGGTGCTGTTCGGCGGCGTGATGATTGCCATCGTGTTCGAATTCATCATGCGCATGCTGCGCGTGCACATTTCTGACGTGGTGGGGAAGCGCGCCGATCTGCGCATCTCTGAACGCGTCTTTGCCCATGCGCTGCGGATTAAAAACGGCGCACGCTCGAAATCAACCGGATCGTTTATCGCGCAGATCCGCGAGCTGGAGTCGGTGCGCGAGCTGATCACCTCGACGACCATTGCGGCCCTCTCCGATCTGCCGTTCTTCCTGCTGTTCGTCTTCATTCTGTGGATGATTGGCGGTCCGCTGGTGCTGGTGGTCCTGCTCGCCGTGCCGCTGTTGCTTATTCCGGGCCTGCTGGTGCAGCGCCCGCTGGGGAAACTCTCCAGCGAAGGGATGCGTGAATCCGCCATTCGTAACGCCACGCTGGTGGAAGCGGTGCAGGGCATTGAAGACATCAAGCTGATGCGCGCCGAGCAGCGTTTCCAGAACCAGTGGAATAACACCAACGACGTCGCCGCCAGCGTCGGCATGAAGCAGCGCTGGCTGACGGGCCTGCTGCTCACCTGGACGCAGGAGGTGCAGTCCATTGTTTACGCGGTGGTGCTGCTTGTGGGCTGCTATCTGGTCATCAGCGGCGACATGACCACCGGTGCACTGGTGGGCACCTCGATTCTGGCGTCGCGGACCATTGCGCCGCTGTCGCAGATCTCAGGCGTGCTCTCGCGCTGGCAGTCTGCAAAAGTGGCCCGCAAGGGGCTGGACGACCTGATGCAGCGGCCGATTGACGATCCGCAGCACGGCAAGAAGGTGCACAAAGCCCACCTGCGCGGCGACTATGCGCTTGAGGACGTCGGGTTTTATTACGACGAGGAAGAGAAACTCACCGTGCTCAACATCAGCAAGCTGCAGATCCGCGCCGGAGAACGCGTGGCGGTGCTCGGGCGTAATGGCTCCGGCAAAAGCACGCTCCTACAGCTTCTGGCGGGCATGCAGGAGCCGCAGCAGGGCAGCATTCTGCTGGACGATATTGCCCTTAATCATCTCGACCCGGCCGACGTGCGTCGCGACATGCAGCTGCTGAGCCAGCAGGCCCGTCTGTTCTTTGGCTCCGTGCGGGACAACATCCTGATGGGTAACCCGCTGGCGACCGACGATGAGATTCACCAGGCGCTGGTCAACAGCGGCGCGCTGGAGTTTGTGCGCAAACAGAAAATGGGGTTGAACACTATCATCAACGAGGGCGGAACGGGCCTCTCCGGCGGTCAGCGACAGGCGCTTTTGCTGGCGCGCGCCCTGATCACCTCGCCGACTATCCTGCTGCTGGACGAGCCTACCGCCTGGCTGGACGAAATGAGCGAAAAGCAGTTTATTCAGCATCTTCACACATGGCTGGGTAAACGCCGGACGCTGGTGGTGGCCACGCATCGCCTGCCGATTCTGGACCTGGTCGACCGCATCATCGTGCTGGAAAACGGCAAGGTGGTGATGGACGGCCCGCGCGACGCCATCCTGCACCAGCACGGCATGGCGCCGCAAAAGACAGCACAGCGCACCGTGACCATGAAACCGGCGGCGGTTGCAGAGGAGGGCGCGGCATGAATGATTTCTCCCGTTTTAATAGCCGACTGAAAGAGCCGCGCCTTCCGCGCGCCACGCTGGTGGCATGGTCGCTGTTCGCCCTGCTGGCGGCGTTTATCGCCTGGGCGAGCCTGTTCCATCTTGATGAGGTGACGACCGGCAGCGGTAAGGTGATACCGTCTTCTCATGAGCAGGTCATCCAGTCCCTGGAAGGCGGCATTATCCACAGCCTGATGGTGCGCGAAGGCGACATCGTCGAGCGCGGCCAGCAGCTCGCGCAGCTTGATCGGACAAAAACCGAGTCGAGCGTGCTGGAGAGCGAGTCGCGTCTGAATGCGGCGCTGGCCACGGCGGCACGCCTGAAAGCCGAAGTTAACGACACGGAGCTGACGTTTCCCGAGGAGCTGGATGACGACGTTGAGCTGGTTAAGCAGGAAACGGCGCTCTATCAGTCCCGTCGCGAGAGCCTTGAAAAGGGGCTGGCGGGTTTACGTCAGGGTGCCGAGCTGGTGCAACGCGAGCTGTCGTTGACTCGTCCGCTGGTGACACAGGGGGCGGCCAGCAAGGTGGAGGTGCTGCGTCTTGAGCGTCAAAAAAATGAGCTTGAGAATAAAATCACCGAGATGAAAAACCAGTATTACGTCCGCGCTCGCGAAGAGCTGGCGAAAGCCAATGCGGAGATTGAAGCCCAGCGTTCGGTGATGAAGGGTCGGGAAGACTCCCTGACCCGACTGACCTTCAATGCGCCGGTTCGCGGGATCGTAAAGGATATTGACGTCACGACCGTGGGCGGCGTCATCCCGCCGAACGGCAAGCTGATGAGTCTGGTTCCGCTTGACGATCAGATGGTGATTGAGGCGAAAATTTCGCCGCGCGATGTGGCGTTTATCCATCCTGGCCAGAAGGCGCTGGTGAAAGTGACGGCCTATGACTACTCCATTTACGGCGGGCTGGAAGGGGAAGTGACCATGATTTCGCCGGACACCCTGCAGGATGAGGTGAAAAGAGATGTTTATTACTATCGCGTCTATATTCGTACCGACAGTAACCATCTGACCAATAAGCAGGGTCAGGAATTTCCGGTCTTTCCGGGCATGATTGCTACCGTTGATATTAAAACCGGCAGCAAAACCATTCTGGATTATCTGTTGAAACCGCTGAACAAGGCAAAAGAGGCGCTGCGGGAAAGATAGGTGAAGGGCGTTCGGAACACCGAACGCCTGGTGGATTATACGGTTGACGTCACGTTGTGAGGGTGGCGTCGCTCTTTAGGAACCACGTTGATGTAATGCGTGACATACGCAAAATATAATCCGGCATAATTTTCGACGAGTTCGATAAACGCCGGATAGACCGATAGCCGACCATCACCCCGATCTTTCAGATAGCCTGCCTCCTGAGCTGATTTGATAATCCGGTTGACGTGGATGCGCGATACAAAAAATTCTTTTGCGAGCGTGCTGGCTGAATAGTCAATAACGGCACCATGGGCGGATTTGTTTTTCATAGCCTGCAGGTAAAGATAAAGCATAATCATACGGCCACCATCTTTATCAATAAATAATCCTACTTCAGGCAAAACCTTTCTGAACGTTAATCCCCGAAAAAGATATTCTGCCGCGCGGCGGAAGAAGTTACTTCTCAAAATATCATTATCCAGCAGGTTTACATTAATATTAAATGTCGGATAAAGAATACTGACGGGCAAAAAAGCGCCGGACATATAACGCTTTAGTTCATTCAGGCCTTTTTCGGTTGGCGCGATTCTCGTCTTTCGTCTGTCTTCCGTACAGCGCCAGGTCCTGATGCGCCCGGTGGTTCTGAGTATCGTAATGATCGCAATAACGCTGTTGGGGCTGGCTATCTTATAGCGAGAACATAACTCTTTAATTTCAGAAACTGACTCGGCCTGATTGCCAAAAATAAAACAACACATGGAGAGGATAATGTTGAACCGTGATTCCTGTAGCATTGTCTTGTAGAACAAAGGTTGTTTTTTGTAGATGGTGTCATTAATTGTGCAGTGCTCTAATATTGCCTCACCGAATCGTGGATTGTTCTTTATGACATCCCTTCGATGTAGCAAGGCCCTGGATGAGATATGATTATCCATAGCATTTTTCTCGTATTTGAATGAGCCGATAGATGAAGTGTCCAGTCTTCTTTTTCGGAATTTTCATTATACCCTGAGAATAAAATATTTGCCGGGGTTATTTGAAAAGAAAAGTATAGTTAAACGTTTGTGATTAACGCAAAGATGTTCCGGTGAATTAGGCTGATAACAGTTTCTTAACCCTGGGTGCTACTGTAAAATTATACTACGCAACAGATGCAATAGATTTTACGCATACTCAAACAGAAATGGCGCTTTGGTGCCCAGGAGCAGGTTATGACCCAAAAAATGTCTCTCAAAAATGGGGTTTGCGATGAACATAAATTTGTCATCTCAGCCTGCGGCTTCACATTTCAGGGGTATTGTTCGATCCTCAATAAGTACGGGATCCACGCTTCCCAAATTCACTTTAACGGAGATGAGGCATCCCAACAGGATGTTGAAAATATCCTTAAAAATCAGGATGCCCATATCGTGGTGTTCCTCGGGAAAGGTGTCGTCAATCTCCTGGAAAGCCTGAAGCGACTGGCCTCGGTACTCAATGCACTCCCCGTTATTCGGCATGTCACCCTGTATGGTGATATTCCTGACGGCTGGCTGTACCGCACGCTGGGCAGTCTTTTAAATAACAGTTATCAATTATCATTGATTCGCGTTGCCAGCGTTTCGGACATAGTAGGCTGTTTTAATACCCATTACAAAAGCTTTAAGGATCGTTCCCGCGTATTACGCGAACGCTACATGGATATTGGCTCTGAAGAAAATCTAAAGTGGTTAACAAGAAGAGAGATTGACGTTTTATTAAATTTCTATCGTGGTATGTCCGTAAAGGAAATGTGCGATAGAATGGGGTTGTCGAATAAAACGGTTTATACCCACCGAAAGGAAGGAGTGCTTAAATTACGTTTAATTAAGCGCTGGTTACACGATCCGCACAATTTTAAAGCAGAGAAACCTAATAAACACCCGCGTCAAAAAGTGGGGTTCACGGAAAAAGAAGCCGAAATTTTTAATGCGTTACGTAATCGGGAAATATTCCCGGCATATCAGATTATTACCGATCGAGATAAAAAAGGGGTTGGGTTTGAAATCCTGATTCGCTGGAATAAAAACGGTAAAATTGTCAAGCCTGCCAGTTTTTTAACGGATGTTTCCAATCATGAAATCTGGCTGAAAATTACGGCGTTGGTCATCCATGCCGCCGTTTCAGGTATTAATAAGTATAACGGGAAATACTATTTTTCAGTGAATATTCCGCCTCGTCTGGCGTCCGGGAGTGCTTTGCCTGATATGGCACGGAAAGCCATTGGCATGCTGCTCAAACCGCAGTGGGCCGAAAAGCTGGTTTTTGAATTTGCAGAAGATATTGACGTGACGAAGGACAAAAGGATCCCTGAAACCATGCGGCATTTACGCAATACGGGGTGTCGATTGTTCCTGGATGACTGCTTCTCTAACCATCAAACCATGTTCCCGGTGCGCCAGGTGCATTTCGATGGGCTTAAGCTGGATCGGGACATCGTTGAGCATTTTGTGGCAAACGACAATGACTATAATTTGATTAAAGCGATACAGGTTTACAGCGACATGACCGGAACGGACTGTATTGCAGAAGGGGTTGATAGTGAAGAAAAGTTTGAGAAATTAGTCGAGCTGGGCATCAAGAACTTTCAGGGATATTATTTATCGCGTGCCGTGAAAGAGGAGGAGTTAGACCGCATGGTCAGGTTGTTTAGTTAAGAAAAAATAAAGCCCCGAAGGGCCCTGGTTTATTTCCGGCCCAGCAACAAGCCGAGAACAATACCGATTGCACCCGCGGCAACGAGGCCGGTGAGGGGATTGTTTCTGACGGCTTCAGTGACATCGGAAACGGCATCGCTGGCCTGAGCGGCATATTTTTTAGCAGCACCTTTAACCTGATGTTTTGGTGAATCAACGAATTCACCAAACTGCTGCTGCGCTGAACCTGCAAGTTCATCAAATTTATTTTTTGCTTTATCTTCAGCAAACTGGGTGTTTTTATCAGTACCGAAATCAGACATTTTTGCCTCCTTTTGTTGATAATTAAAGGATAGCCGCTCTTTGTGGATACGGCAGGCGAAAGGCTAAATTCGGCACCTGAAAGGGCGGTTTTCGGATATATCTCTATACCCGGAACCCGTTATTTCTCATTGTCATCCTGACCGTAAAACAGTTTCCCAATGCGGATTAGCGGGCGGCCCTGTGACTTACGGTGCAGGTTACTGTCCCTGAGCGAATAAACGCAGCCGCAGTATTCCTGCTGGTAAAACTGTTCCCGCTTGCTGATCTCAATCATGCGCGAGGAGCCGCCCTGTTTACGCCAGTTATAGTCCCAGTACACCATACCCGGATAGCGCGCCGCCGCACGCTGGCCGCAGTCATTTATCTGCTGCATGTTCTTCCAGCGGGAGATCCCCAGCGAGCTGCTGATGACGCTGAATCCATTTTCTGCCGCATAGAGCGCCGTACGCTCGAAACGCATATCGAAGCACATGGTGCAGCGGACGCCGCGCTCGGGTTCCCATTCCATGCCTTTCGCGCGCTCAAACCAGTTATCGGTGTCGTAATCGGCATCAACAAACGGCACGCCGTGCTTTTCCGCAAAGCGAATATTTTCCTCCTTACGAATGAGGTATTCCTTTTGCGGATGGATATTGGGGTTATAGAAGAAAATGGTGTACTCAATGCCCGACGCCTGGATAGCCTCCATCACTTCACCGGAGCAGGGGGCGCAGCAGGAGTGCAGCAGCAGTTTGTCAGCGCCGTTTGGCAGGGTGAGTTGAGGGCGGATAAAAGGGGCTGTCGTCATGGCGTTCTGCACTATGTTTATGAAATTTATGGAAGGGTAGCATAAATTCATAATCTGTTGAGACGGGATCGACGCAGGAAAGCGCGATCCCGCGGGGCGGGATCTTCTCGGGTATGACGTGCCGCTACTCGGCAAATTTGAGCAACGCTTCTCCGTCAAGACGGTAGCGCACCCATTCGGACTGCGGCAGCGCGCCAATGCTCAGATAAAAATCGATGGCGGGCTGGTTCCAGTCCAGCACGCTCCATTCAAGGCGACCGCACTGCCGTTGTACGGCGAGCTGGGCGATATGTTTCAGCAGTGCTTTTCCCGCCCCCAGGCCGCGATAAGCTGGGGAAACATACAGATCTTCCATATAAATCCCGTTGCGGCCAAGCCACGTTGAATAGCTGGTGAAGAACACGGCATAGCCGGCGATCTTGCCTTCACACTCCGCGATCAGCGCTTCGGTTTTAGTTCCTGCGCCAAAGAGCGTTTCCCGGATCTCCTCCGGCGTGGTAACCACTTCTTCCGGGGCTTTTTCATACACCGCCAGCTCATAAATCATGGCGTAAATGGCTGCCGCATCTTCGGGGCGTGCCTGACGAAGGGTGATGCTCATTGTTTTTCCTGCTTTTTAGCGTGCGTCTTGATTGATGGCGTTAAGCATACGGCGTATTGTCTGAAGAATTAAGTGCAATGAAATCAACAAATGATGAATATTATGCATCCGGCCCTGAGACGTCTTGATTTAAACCTGCTGCCCGTTTTCGACGCGATTTACCGCCACCGCTCCGTTCGCCTGGCCGCTGACGAGCTGGCGATGAGCACATCCGCGCTCAGCCATGCGCTGTCGCGTCTGCGTGCCACCCTGAATGACCCGCTGTTTTTCCGCGAAGGGCACCGCATGTCCCCCAGCGTGTATGATTCTCAGCTCGCGCCTTCCATTGCTTCCGCACTGTCGTTCCTGAATCATGAGCTGACTCCGCAGCCGGATTTTGATGCAGCCAGCAGTTCGGAGTGCTTACAAATTGCGATAACGGACTTTACCGCGCTGTGCATTTTCCCGGCTCTGATGCACAGGCTGCAGCTTACTGCCCCGGGTTTACGCTTTGAATTGCGCTATCTGCCGCACAGCCCGGCGCTGACGGAACTGCTGGCGGGCGAGGTGGATCTGGCGCTGGGCTTCAGCACTCAGGATGATATCCGGCACCCGGAGCTGGAAGAGATCGACTGGTTTGAAGATGAGTATGTGGTCATTAGCAACGCGCGCCGGACGCGGCTGACGCTGGAGGAGTATCTCGCGGCCCGACACCTGGTGGTGACGCCATGGAATGAGAAGCAGGGCGTTCTTGACGTACGGCTTGAGCAGCTGGGCTATACCCGACAAATCGCGATCAAAACGCCGTCGATGCTCAGCGCACCGTTTATCGTAGCGGAAAGCGACCTGCTGATGGCCATCCCTCGATACGCCGCTGAGAAGCTGGTTACGGCAGCAGGCCTGAGGATTTTTCCTTTACCGTTCTCGATACGCTCGTTTGAAGTGAAAATTTACTCGCATAAACGCAGCGGCCAGCGGGGCGCAACGCGCTGGCTGAAGGAGGAACTGCAAACGCTGGCGCAGGCTGCCAGGGGACGGTAGGCCGGGTAAGCGCAGTGCCGCCCGGCAGAAAGGACGGTCAGTACCGGATCGTCAATTTAACGGCAGGTAGATATCGGTTTGCAGCGCATGTTCCGGCACCTCGTGAACAAAGTTGAATTAGCGAAGCAATTAAATAATGCTAATCTTGGTCAGACAAAATTAGGGAAAACAGCTTTTGTGAAAAAAGGCGAGCGAGGGGCAAGAGGTTAAAACATGAACTTCATCATAAAAAATCAATACAAGATGGTGGCGAGGTATATGATATTGATAATTTAAGGGTGTTAAC